>JAQUVJ010000005.1 GCA_028693395.1 Candidatus Nanoarchaeia archaeon
GAAAAAGAATATGAAGCAACAATTGGATATTCAAAAATTAGAGATATTTTTAAAAATGATGTAGTTTCAATTCAAAATAAGAAATTTAGAGTAGATGAAGTATTAATTTTTAAAGATTTTAAAGAAGCATTTGAAAACATAGATTTTAAATTAATAATGCCTGATGTTTCTTCTAAAGAAAAAGCAATAAAGGAAATGAAACAAATATATTCAACATTTAAACAAGAAAAATATGGGGTATACATTTTTAAATTTAAATATGAAGAAGAATTACAAACTAAAGATGAAAAAAAACAAAAATCTAAAAAAAAGATCTTAAAAAGAAAAAATAATCTTAAAAAATTTGCAATGATTAAATTAAATGAAATGAAATCAAATAATCAAAATAAATCAAATTTTAAAAATGTAAATAAAATAGATAATTCTAAGAATTTTAATGATTTCAATAATATTGATAGTAATAATATAGGAATTAAAAAAATAACAAAATCTAAAAATAATTCAATTAAAAAATCGATTCAATCAAAAAAAACAATTAATTCAAAAAAGTGAAATAAATGATTTACAAAGATTTACTAGAATCTCAAAAAACATATTATGAAAATTTTCAAACAAATGAAGTCTTCTTTGAAAGAGCAATATTTTTAGGGTGGCTTTGTGATATTGGAACTTGTAAATTTTGTTATATGTCCACACAACCAAAGAAAGAAAAAAGTGATATATCTAAATTAAAATTTAAAGGTGCAAGACATAAAGTTTCTGTTTACATAGAAGCAATATTAACAAGAGTAATGAATTATAAAGTAGAATTTGTTTCTTGTGGAGCAAATGTTTTTGATGATGATTATTTAATCGAGATTTTGGAAAATATTTATAAGATAACTGGTGAAAAAGTTATTTTAAACATTGGACCATTAACAAAAGAACAATTAATAAAATTTCAACCATATATATCAGGAGTTTCAGCATCAATAGAAACTTTTTCAAAAAAACATGATGATATTTGTCCAAATAAACCGATAAGCCTTTACGAAGAAATGATTTTGTATAGTAAAGAATTAAAATTAAATAGAGCAATTACAATAATATTGGGTTTAGGAGAAACATTAGATGATTTTAATGCAATGAAAGATTATGTAGAAAAATATGATATAAATCAAATAACGTTTTATTCATTAAATCCAGAAAAGAATACAATGTATGAAAATTCTCTTGGGCCATCATCAATGTATTATACAAAATGGATTTCAAAAACAAGATTAGAATTTCCAAATATAAAAATAATAGTTGGTTCTTGGGCTAATAGAAATAGAGAAATGTCATTTTTAATAGAAGCAGGAGCAAATAATTTTACAAAATTTCCAGCTTTTAAATTGTTTAATAAAAATGAAGCTAAATTATATAAACAAGAAATTAATGAAACTTCGAGAAAATTAATGAGTTATTTTGATTTTGAAGATATTTCTTTTGAAGAAATAAAGAAAAAAAGTATTAATTTAGCAAAAGAAAATTTCAAAGGAGAAATGTTAGAAAAGATTTTAGAAAAGTTAAATAGTTATTTAGAAATGATAAAGAAAAATGAGTAAAAATTTTAATTAATTTAATTGTGGTATTCTTATTTTTATTTTTGTTGTTATTGTTACACTTGATATCATTTTTTCTTTTAAAACTATAAGTCTTGATTCAAGTCTTTCAATTAATTTAGAATTATCTATTGGTTCAAGATATGATCCACATTCAGGACATTGAAATGAAATATTTAAAGCTTCATCAATAGAAAGTCTTTCTCCACAACCTTGGCATTTATAAAATTCATTTTCTTTTTCATAATATATTTTATTTTGTAATTCTTCAATTTGTTTTGTTAAACTTTTTCTATAAAAATAAATAATTTCACTAGGATTTAAACTCCAATAGTGTACATACCAACCTTTATTTGGATCTTTTTTTTTTCTACTAGAAACTAAATTAAAAGATGTTAGTTGATATAAAATTGCTCTTGTTTCATTAATAGTTTTATTGATTTGAGCAGCTATATCAAATTCAGAAATATTGATTTTATCATTTAAATACTCAAAGATTTGTTTATATTGAGCACCAAGGTGGTCAGTTGAAAGATGTTCTATGATTTCTATAGGAACTATCATTTTTTTGGACCTAATATGTGGATTTTTTTCTAATATATAAAGGTTTATTTAATTTTGTAATTTAATAGTGATATAATACCACCAAGACCATCTAATTGAATTCCAGCATCGTTTTTAGAATTGATAATTCTAATTTCTCCATTTGTTTTTTCTATGTTATCTAGGATCTCTTCTATTTCTTCTCTTTTTTCTTCCAAGAGCTTTTCAGTTACTAATAATATGTTAATTGCACCAGTGTTTGATATGTTTTTTATATCATTTAGTCCATAAGCAACATTTCCATCTTTATTTATCTCTACAAGTGCTTTATTTAATATTTCTAAATCATTTTTTAAATCATTTTCTCCAAGAATTTTTTCTAATTCTTGTTGTTTTAAAATTTCTAAAATAGATTTTTCATGAACAGTTGAACATCCAACACTGAAAGATTTTTGTTTTAATTTCTCATCTAATAATTTTATTAAATATTCTTTAAAAAAGCTAGGTGATGAAAAAATAATTAATTTATAATTACTTTCTATTTTTTTAGTTTCACTAATTATTTCGCTGTAAAAATTAGAACTTTCACTTTCATATTCTTTTTTTATAGGATTTCCCTTTAAATTAAATAATAATTTATTTTGATTATCTTCTACTTCAAAAAAATATGCTTCATCTCTATCAAAAGCAATAACTAATAATTTATCTTTAACTTTATGTGATTTTTTAATTAAATCAAGATGAAATTTCAATAGATTGTTTTTTTCTATTTTTATTATATCATTAATTTCAAATGATATTGCTTGATAAGAGCCTTTTGGAATTTCTTCGTGTTCTGATTGAATAGTTCCGTTTATTCTAATCTTTTCATCGTATTCAATTTTCTCAACTTTAATTATTCCAAAGTATTTTTTTTTAACAGAATTATCATTTATTTTTATTTTTCTTTCAAATGCACCTTTTACAATATCATTTGTAGAAATTATTTTACTTAAATACCAATAATCAGTGGTATTTTCAATTTTTAATTCTAAGAAGTTTTTTTTATGATTTAGTAGTATCATTTTATAATTGTAATCTTTGATTATTTATAAAATTGATTATTAATTTTTTATTTACTATCTCAATTTATTATATCCTTTGTGTAAACTAATAATTGAACTAACACCATTATAAAATTCTCCTTCATCAATAAAATAACTAACATGTTTTTCCATATGTTTTGGCATTTGTGAATGGTGTTTTAATATTTCATCATCATCTAGATTTATTGTTGTAGTTATAATTGGGACCTTAACTTCGTTTACAAAACTTGAAATCCAGTGATCAGGAATTCTTACTGCAATTGTTTCTTTGTTAAGATTTAAATTGTAAGGCATTGGTGTTTTTGAAGATAAAACTAAAGTATAAGGACCAGGAAGTAAGTCTAAATATTCATGGTGTTCTTTTTCGATATGGCAATTTTTATGAATCCAATCTTTATTTGGAACTATTATAGAAAATGGAGAAGTTGTTTGTTTTATTTCTCTTAATTTCTTAATACTATTTTCATTATCAATAACACATCCTATTCCATATGCAGTATCGGTAGGATAGCAAATAAGCCCTCCTCTTCTAACATGTGTAAGAATTCTATTTTTAAATTTTATAAAATCTTTGCTATTAATGACTTCCATACCATGTGAATACTTGCAGGGTATATAAATTTATTTTTGTGATTATTTGGTTGTTAACTTTATAAGTTTTTGGGTTAGATTTATAATGTATTATTTTTGTTTTTTTAAGAAAGATTTAAATTAAAGTTCAATATTTTTTTAATAAATTTAAAAAAGCTCGAATAGTGTAGTCCGGCCAATCATTTCGCCCTCTCGAGGCGAAGACTCGGGTTCAAATCCCGATTCGAGCATGTTTTTTTTATTTTTTATTTAGAGATTTTCTTCAACCAAAGGTTTATAAATAAGCTTATAATTCAAAATAACAGCGGGATAGAGAAGTCAGGAGTTCTCGCGGGGCTCATAACCCCGAGGTCGGATGTTCAAATCATCCTCTCGCTATTTTTCTAATTTTTGCAAAATTTTAAATATATTAATCCATTTATTTTATTAAGATGTTTAAAAAAAGTGTATCACCATTAATTGCAACTGTTTTGTTAATTGCATTTACTGTTGCAATTGGATCTGTTGTTATGAATTGGGGTACTTCCTATATAAAAGAAGAACAAGAATCTGCAACAAGTACTTCTGATGTTAGATTAACATGTGCAACAAATGTTAATTTAAAGATTATGAAAATAGATAATATGAAGGATTATTGTTATGATAATGATTCAGAAAATGTAACAATTAGTGTTAGATTATCAAAAGGTTCTGAAAAATTAGAAGGAATTAGAGTAAATATAATTTCAAATGGTGAAAGTCAAACTTTAGATTATAATAAAGAGATATCTTATTTAAATTTTCAAATTAATTTAGGAGGATTTAATAAAAGTTTATTAAATGAAAATAACTTAATTGAATATGTAGAATTAGTTCCTTATATAGATAATAATGGAGCTAATTATTTTTGTTCTGGTGCTAGTTTAGAATTAAGTAATTTTGATAAATGTGAACATGAAATAAGTGTTAATTATATTCCTGAAATACCTGATGATTTTGATAATAATGAAAGTTTTGAAGATCCTGAAAATGAAACTCAACCGGTTTTAGAGTATGAAGATTATTATTTTGTTTCAGTATGGGATACAAGTAAAACAAGTACAGGTTCATCATCTTCAAATCAAATAAAATTACCTTTGGAGTCAAGTGGAAATTATAGTTTTACAGTTGATTGGGGCGATGATACTCAAAGTTATATAACGACATATAATAATCTTAATGTAACACATACATATTTTCAATCGGGCGAGTATGAAATAAAAATTAATGGAACTATAGTAGGATTTAGATTTAATAATAATGGAGATAGATTAAAAATTAAAGATATAAAACAATGGGGAGATTTAAGATTAGGTAATGGTGGTTCATATTTTTATGGAACTTCAAACTTAAATATAACTGCAACTGATATTTTAAATCTAACAGGAACAAATGATTTACATAGAATGTTTTTTAATTCAGGGATTTCAATAGTATCAAATATTGATAAATGGGATACAAGCAATGTTACAAACATGAGTTTATTATTTTATAATGCAATTTTTTTTAATAGTAATATTAGTAGCTGGGATACAAGTAAAGTAACAAATATGAGTTCTTTATTTTCAGGTGCAAAATCATTTAATAGTAATATAAATGATTGGAATTTAGGAAGTGTTGTTGATATTAAATCAATGTTTTATCAAGCAGAAGTTTTTAACCAACCATTGAATAAATGGAATACAAGTAATGTTAAAGATATGAATTCTTTATTTTCTGGTGCAAAATTGTTTAATAATAATATAAATGATTGGGATGTAAGAAATGTTGTTGATATGAGATCAATGTTTTATCAAGCTGAAGTTTTTAATCAACCATTAAATAAATGGAATACAAGTAGTTTAGAAAATATGACTTCTATGTTTTATATGGCAAAAAGATTTAATCAATCTATAAATAATTTTGATGTTAGTAAAGTTAGAAGTATGGTTTATGTTTTTTATTATGCTGAAGATTTTAATCAACCATTAGATAATTGGGATTTTAGTAAAGTTGAAGATGTTTGGACAATGTTTGGTGAAACAAAGAATTTTAATCAACCAATAGGTATGTGGAATACAAGTAGTTTAAAAAATATGAGATCTTTGTTTTATTATGCTAAAGCATTTAATCAATCAATAAATGATTGGGATACAAGTAATGTTGAAAGTATGCATCAAGTTTTTCTAGGTCTTGGAAGTTTTAATCAACCATTAGATAAATGGAATACTAGTAAAGTTAAAACAATGTATGGAATGTTTCATATGGCATCTTCATTTAATCAACCAATAGAAATGTGGGATACAAGTAATGTTGAGGATATGGAAGGAATGTTTAATGGAGCTACATCTTTTAATCAATCATTAAACAATTGGAACACGAGTAAGGTTGAATTAATGTCAGATATGTTTTGGGGAGCATCTTCATTTAATCAACCAATAGGTAGTTGGGATACAAGTAATGTAATAAGTATGAGTTATATGTTTTATAGTAATAATTATTTTAATCAGAATATAAGTTCATGGAATACGAGTAGTCTTAAATATACTAGTTATATGTTTTATCGTTGTTATCATTTTAATTATTCATTAAATGATTGGGATGTAAGTAATGTAGAAAATATGAATAATATGTTTCGATCTGCGAGTAGATTTAATCATCCATTAGATAAATGGAATATTAGTAAAGTAACAAATGTTCAAAGTCTTTTTGCAGGTGCTAATTCTTTTAATCAAGATATTAGTATGTGGGATGTTAGTAGAATTAAAAATATGAATTCTATGTTTTATTATGCATCTTCTTTTAATTATTCACTAAATGATTGGAATGTTAGTAATGTTGAAAGTATGTCTCAAATGTTTAATGCAGCTCGTTCTTTTAATCAACCATTAGACAAGTGGGATGTAAGTAATGTAAAAAACATGTCTGAAATGTTTCGTGATGCAAGAGATTTTAATCAACCAATAGGAATGTGGAATGTAAGTAATGTTACTGATATGAGTGATATGTTTATGGGAATATTTGAAACAGTTATATTTAATCAAGATATAAATGACTGGGATGTTTCAAATGTTAAATATATGGATTCAATGTTTAATGATTCTATTGAATTTAATCAACCATTGGATAAATGGGATGTAAGTAATGTAGAAAATATGAATTCAATGTTCCATAATGCAAGAAAATTTAATCAAAATATAAGTATGTGGAATGTAAGTAAAGTAAAAAATATGTTTTATATGTTTAGAAGTGCTTATGAATTTAATCAATCATTAAATGATTGGGATATTAGTAATGTTCAAAATATAGTAGGAATGTTTGCTTCAACTTATAGTTTTAATCAACCATTGGATAAATGGAATATAAGTCATATTACAAATATCTCATCTTTGTTTAGTGGAGCAAAAGCATATAATCAATCATTGAATATGTGGGATGTAAGTAATATAGTTGATATGAGTTCAGTGTTTTATGGTGCTTATAACTATTCTCAAGCATTAAATGATTGGGATGTTTCAAATGTTAAATATATGCAAAATATGTTTTATAGGGCATCATCTTTTAATCAACCAATAGGTAATTGGAATGTTAGTAATGTTGAAGGTATGAATTATATGTTTTATTATGCATCATCTTTTAATCAAAATATAAGTAATTGGTGTGTAACAAAAATTCCAACTCCACCAACAAGTTTTTCAACATTCTCTCCTTTACAATCTGATTATAGACCAGATTGGGGATCATGTCCTAATTAAATTATTTTTTGCAAAATTTTAAATATATTAACTTATTTATTTTATTAAGATGTTTAAAAAAAGTGTATCACCATTAATTGCAACTGTTTTGTTAATTGCATTTACTGTTGCAATTGGATCTGTTGTTATGAATTGGGGTACTTCCTATATAAAAGAAGAACAAGAATCTGCAACAAGTACTTCTGATGTTAGATTAACATGTGCAACAAATGTTAATTTAAAGATTATGAAAATAGATAATATGAAGGATTATTGTTATGATAATGATTCAGAAAATGTAACAATTAGTGTTAGATTATCAAAAGGTTCTGAAAAATTAGAAGGAATTAGAGTAAATATAATTTCAAATGGTGAAAGTCAAACTTTAGATTATAATAAAGAGATATCTTATTTAAATTTTCAAATTAATTTAGGAGGATTTAATAAAAGTTTATTAAATGAAAATAACTTAATTGAATATGTAGAATTAGTTCCTTATATAGATAATAATGGAGCTAATTATTTTTGTTCTGGTGCTAGTTTAGAATTAAGTAATTTTGATAAATGTGAACATGAAATAAGTGTTAATTATATTCCTGAAATACCTGATGATTTTGATAATAATGAAAGTTTTGAAGATCCTGAAAATGAAACTCAACCGGTTTTAGAGTATGAAGATTATTATTTTGTTTCAGTATGGGATACAAGTAAAACAAGTACAGGTTCATCATCTTCAAATCAAATAAAATTACCTTTGGAGTCAAGTGGAAATTATAGTTTTACAGTTGATTGGGGCGATGATACTCAAAGTTATATAACGACATATAATAATCTTAATGTAACACATACATATTTTCAATCGGGCGAGTATGAAATAAAAATTAATGGAACTATAGTAGGATTTAGATTTAATAATAATGGAGATAGATTAAAAATTAAAGATATAAAACAATGGGGAGATTTAAGATTAGGTAATGGTGGTTCATATTTTTATGGAACTTCAAACTTAAATATAACTGCAACTGATATTTTAAATCTAACAGGAACAAATGATTTACATAGAATGTTTTTTAATTCAGGGATTTCAATAGTATCAAATATTGATAAATGGGATACAAGCAATGTTACAAACATGAGTTTATTATTTTATAATGCAATTTTTTTTAATAGTAATATTAGTAGCTGGGATACAAGTAAAGTAACAAATATGAGTTCTTTATTTTCAGGTGCAAAATCATTTAATAGTAATATAAATGATTGGAATTTAGGAAGTGTTGTTGATATTAAATCAATGTTTTATCAAGCAGAAGTTTTTAACCAACCATTGAATAAATGGAATACAAGTAATGTTAAAGATATGAATTCTTTATTTTCTGGTGCAAAATTGTTTAATAATAATATAAATGATTGGGATGTAAGAAATGTTGTTGATATGAGATCAATGTTTTATCAAGCTGAAGTTTTTAATCAACCATTAAATAAATGGAATACAAGTAGTTTAGAAAATATGACTTCTATGTTTTATATGGCAAAAAGATTTAATCAATCTATAAATAATTTTGATGTTAGTAAAGTTGTTTATATGTCTTCTATTTTTAATTATGCTAATGATTTTAATCAACCATTAGATAATTGGAATACTAGTAATGTAACTTCTATGTATGGAATGTTTTGGGGAGCATCTTCTTTTAATCAACCAATAGATAACTGGGATGTAAGTAAAGTTACAACTATGCGTTATATGTTTTATCAAGCAGAAGTTTTTAATCAACCATTAGATAATTGGAATGTTAATAATGTTGAAGATATGCACGGATTGTTTAATTCAGCTCGTTTATTTAATCAATCTTTAAATGATTGGAATACTAGTAGTGTAATTTATATGTCTAGAATGTTTTGGAGTGCATATTCTTTTAATCAACCATTAGATAATTGGAATACAAGTAAAGTTGTAGATATGCAATTGATGTTTTGGAGTGCATCTTCATTTAATCAACCATTAGAAAGTTGGGATGTAAGTAATGTAGAATATATGAATTATATGTTTTCAAGTGCTAATGCTTTTAATCAATCTTTAAATAATTGGAATACTAGTAATGTTAAATCAATGAATAATATGTTTAGTTTTTCAAATTACAATAATAATATAAGTAATTTGGATACAAGTAATGTTGAAGATATGAGTCGTATGTTTTATAATATTCAATATTTTAATCAAAATATAAGTTCATGGAATACAACTAAAGTAAAAGATATGAGTACTATGTTTTATCGTTGTTATTATTTTAATTATTCATTAAATGATTGGGATGTAAGTAATGTAATAAAAATGAATGATATGTTTGAATCTGCAATTAGATTTAATCAACCATTAGATAAATGGGATGTAAGTAATGTTGAAGAAATGGGAGGAATGTTCTATAGTGCAGGTTTATTTAATCAAAATATAAGTATGTGGAATGTAAGTAAAGTAAAAAATATGAATTCTATGTTTTATTATGCATCTTCTTTTAATTATTCATTAAATGAATGGAATGTAAGTAATGTAGAAAATATGATACAAACATTTAGAGCAGCTAAATCTTTTAATCAACCATTAAATAAATGGGATGTTAGTAAAGTTAAGAATATGTCAAAAATGTTTTATGATGCAAGTGATTTTAATCAACCATTAGATAAATGGAATGTTAGTAATGTTGTTGATATGAGTGAAATGTTTGGATTTATGTTTTATTCAGTAGAATTTAATCAAAATATAACTAATTGGTGCGTAAATAAAATATCTATTGAACCACTAAATTTTGCAACTTCTCACTTTGAAATTCATAATAGACCAATCTGGGGATCATGTCCTAATTAATATTTTCCTATCTCTTTACAACAAATATTTATAAAATAAAATGATATTTGAAAAACATGAAATATTATCAATTAGAAACACAAGAAATATTTGAAGAATTTAAATCAAATAAAAATGGATTAACTTCCAAAGAAGCAAAAATTAAATTAGAACAAGAAGGTTTAAATGAAATAAATACACAAACAAAAATCAAACCATTTAAAATCTTAATAGATCAATTCAAAGACACAACAATTTACATTCTTATTTTTGCAACATTATTTTCATTATTAATAGGTCATTTTACTGATTCTTTAATTATTATTGTTATTATTGTAATAAATGCATTCATTGGATTTTTTCAAGAATATAGAGCAAAAAAATCTTTAGAAGCTCTTCAAAAAATGACTATAATTCAAGCTAAAGTAAAAAGAGATAATCAAATAATAACAATAGATTCAAGGGAATTAGTTTTAGGAGATATTGTTTTCTTAGAAGCAGGAGATAAAGTTCCAGCAGATATTAGAATAATAGAACAAACTAAATTAAAAGTTGATGAATCAACATTAACAGGAGAAAGTGTTGCAGTTGAAAAAACAGAAAAATTATTGAAAAATGATAGACAAATTGCAGATCAAAATAATATGTTGTTTTTTACAACAAACATAACAGAAGGAAAAGTTTTAGGTATTGTTGTAAAAAAATCAATGGAAACTGAAATCGGAAAAATTACTTCAATGATTAAAGAAGCAAAGGAAGAAATAACTCCTTTACAAAAGAGATTAAATAAATTTGGAACATTACTTGGAAAAATAGTAATGATTATTTGTATAATTGTTTTTGTTACACAATTAATAAGATTGGGTTTTTTAAATTTAATTAATTATGAAAATATAATTTCTATATTGTTTGTTGCAATTAGTTTAGCTGTTGCAGCAGTTCCAAGTTCTATGCCCGTAATTGTAACAATTGCCTTAAGCCTTGGAGTAAAATCTTTATTAAATAGAAATGTTTTAGTAAAAAAAATAAAAGCTGTTGAAACACTTGGAAGTTGTGATGTTATTTGTACAGATAAAACAGGAACTTTAACAAAAAATGAGATGACTGTAAAAAAAGCATGGACATATAAAAAAGAAATAAATATAGATGGAAATGGTTATGATCCAACTTTTGAAATAAAAGAATCATTTGAAAATCTTTTGTTTAAAATAGGAATGATATGTAACAATTCAACAATTTATAAAAAAGAAAATAAATGGTGTATAACAGGAGATCCAACAGAAGCATCTTTAATCGTAAGTGCAACAAAAGCAAAAATAAAAATAAATGAAAATAAAATAGATGAAATTCCTTTCGATTCAGATAGAAAATTAATGAGTGTTTTAACAGATGTAAATATTATTTATACAAAAGGAGCAACTGATAACTTATTGAAAAAGTGTAACTATATTTTAATTGATAATCAAGAAATAGAATTGACTCAAAAACATAAAAAAATTATTTTAGATAAAAATGAAGAATATGCAAAAAATGCAATGAGAGTTTTAGGTTTTGCTTATAAAAAAATAAACTCAAAAAGTCAATTTCTAGAAAATGATTTGGTTTTTGTTGGTCTTCAAGCAATGATAGATCCTCCAAGAGATGAAGTTATTGAAGCAATTCAAAAAACGAAATTAGCAGGGATTAGAACTATAATGATAACAGGAGATCATAAAATAACAGCTAATGCAATAGGAAAAGAAATAGGAATCCAAGGTAATGTTTTAACTGGAGATGATTTGTCGAAAATGAATTATAAGGAGTTAATTCTTGCTTTAGAAAATAATACAAATATTTTTGCAAGAGTAATTCCAGAACATAAACAAAGAATAATTAATTGTTTACAAAGTTTAAATTTCACAGTTGCAATGACTGGAGATGGAGTAAATGATGCACCTGCATTAAAAAAAGCAAATATAGGTGTTGCAGTTGGTTCTGGAACAGATGTTGCAAAAGAAGCTAGCGATATTGTTTTATTAAATGATAGTTTTGCAAATATAGTAAACGCAATAGAAGAAGGAAGAGGAATTTATGATAACATACAAAAATCAATAATGCTTTTATTATCAGGTAATATTGGTGAAGTCTTAATTGTTTTTTTTGCTGCATTATTTGGAATGAATTTACCTTTAACAGCAATATTATTATTGTGGATTAATCTTGTTACAGATGGTGCTCCTGCACTTGCTTATAGTGTTGATCCTTATGGAAAAAACATAATGAAAAGAAAACCAAGACCACATAATGAACCAATATTACCAAAAGAAAAAAGAAATCTAATATTTTTTTTAGGAATTATTGGAAGTGCAATTGCATTATTAATTTTTAATAAATATAATTATTTAGGAATTGAATATGCAAGAACATTGGTTTTTAATTTTGTAGTTTTATATGAATTAGTTTTAGTTTATACAATAAGATCAAGTTTTAATGTAAAGTTTTTTTCAAATAAATTGTTATACATGGCAGTAATATTATCAGTTTTGTTACAAATATTAATAATGTATACACCTTTAAGTATGTATTTTGGAATAGTAGCTTTAGATTTAAAAGGTTTATATATATTATTTAAATCTGGTTTGTTATTTATTTTTATTAGTTTATTTTATTTAAATTTCTTTAATAAGATATTTAGAAATAAACATAGAAAATTATAAATATTAAAAAATAATATATAATAATGGTGATAATATGGATTCAAAAGAATATAGAAATAAAAATGAGATTTTTTATGTAATTTATATAATAGCAAATATATTTACTTTTGGTAGCTTTTGGTTTGCAACAAATTTAATTGCTTATGCAATATCAAAATCAAATGATAAGTGATTTTTTATTTTTTCATTTTTGTGTTTGTTTTTTAAATTTTCTAATTCGTAATTCTTTATTTTATTTTTTTTGAGTTTAATTTTAAATTATAATATAATCAATTTTTTATTTTTAAAATAGAAAAAATTAACAAATCTTTATAAATTATAATATTTTCTTTATAATCGGTTACTATGTATTTATTAAACTATTATATTGATGAAATATCAAAAGAAATTATTAAACAATTTCCTAACATAAAATCTAATGTTGAAGAAATTAGTTCTTTGATTGATACTCCAAAAAATAATTATGGAGATTTAGCAATACCTGTTTTTAAGTTTGCAAAAGAATTAAATAAAAATCCTAATGATTTATCAATAGAATTTCAAGAAAAAATAAATTTGGATTTTTGTAAAACACAAGCAGTTGGACCATTTGTTAATTTTTTTTTTGAAAAAGAAAAGATTTCAAATGAATTATTAAAGAAAGTTGATTTTAAATTTGAAAATAAAAATAAAAGAATTATAATAGAATTTCCAAGTCCAAATACAAATAAACCTCTTCATATAGGTCATCTAAGAAATATGCTTTTAGGAAATAGTGTAGCAAACGTATTAGAAGAAAATGGATATGAAGTTAAGAGATTGGATTTAATAAATGATAGAGGAGTTCATATATGTAAATCAATGCTTGCATATCAAAAATGGGGTAATAACAAAACTCCAGAAAGTGAAAATAAAAAAAGTGATCATTTTGTAGGAGATTTTTATGTTAAATATGCAAAAGAATCAGATGAAGATCCAAAATTAGAAGAAGAAGTAAATCAAATGTTGATTGATTGGGAAAATCAAAATAAAGAAGTTATTGATTTATGGGAAAAAATGAATAATTGGGCAATAAATGGAATGAATGAAACTTTTAAAAGATTTAATATAAAATTTGATAAAGAATATAGAGAATCTCAAATATACAAATTTGGAAAAGAAATCATAATTGATGCTTACGAAAAAGAAATTGCATATAAAGATGAATCTGGGGCTTTAATTATTAATTTAGATGAATATAAATTACCAGAAAAAGTATTGATAAGATCAAATGGGACAAGTATTTATGTTACACAAGATATTTTTTTATGTAAAAAGAAATTTGAAGATTTTGATAATGATAGTAAATTAGAAAAATCAATTTATTGCATAGGAAATGAACAAGAAACATATCTGCAACAATTATTTGCAATTCTTGAAAAATTATCTATCGATAAAGATAAAAAATGTTATCATTTGAGTTATGGAATGGTAGAACTTCCTGATGGAAATATGAAATCAAGACAAGGAAATGTAATAGATACAGATAATTTAATTGAAGAAATAAAAGAAATTGAAAAAAAAGAATTATTGCAAAGATATAGTGATTTATCAAGTGAAGAATTAGATAAAAGATCTGAAACAATTTCGATGTCTGCAATTAGGTTTTTTATGCTAAAATTTGATGCAAAGAAAAACATAGTTTTTGATAAAAATGAATCTTTGAGATTTGATGGTGAAACTGGTCCTTATGCACAATATACTTATTCAAGAATAAGAAGTATAATTAAGAAATCAGAAATCAAAAATATAGATAAAATTATTTTTAAAATAACAACTGAAAATGATTTTGATTTAATAAAGAAATTATTAGAATATACTGATGTTATAATTAGAACATCAAAAGATTATAATGTTGCAAGAGTTGCACATTATATTATAGAATTATCTCAAATGATAAATGAATATTATACAAAAAATAAAGTAATAGGAGAAGAAAAAAATACAATGGAATCAAGAATCTTTTTGTTGAATAAATCTATAAGTATTTTAAAAAGAGCTTTAAAAGTTTTAGATATCGATGTTTTAGATGTTATGTGATTTTTCTTTTTATAAATTATTATTTTGATTTTTTATTTTATTTGTAAATTATTTTCTTTTTATTTTTAAATTTTTATTTTTTCATATTTTTTATAACAAATATTAATTTAAATTTTTTATCTTTTAATTAATTTTAATGTTTTTTTTAAGAAGTAAAGTTTCATGAAACAATAATTATAATAAATTATAATAATTATAATAAAAAACACTATAAAAAAAGTTACCAAACATAATTTTATTAATAATATTTCATGAAACATTAATTCATGAAATATTTAGATAATTTTATATCTTTTTGCTTAGAATAATTGTTATTAGATTGACCATAAATCTTATTTGGAACATCTTTATTCTTGTAAAATTTCATAGTGCAAATAGGTTGGTTGTCATAAATCATTAAATCTTCATGAGGTCTAATTTCTAAAACTCCTTGATTTCCTTTCATGTTATATCCAAATCCAGGATCAAAGAATCCAGCATAGTGAACTCTAAATTCACCAAAAATATTATTTAAAGGCAACATTTCTCCAGAAAATTCAGGAGGAATTTGAATGAAATCCTTTGTTCTTAATATGTAAAATTTATCTTTTTCCAATATTATTTTATTATGATTTGTTCCGTAATTTTTGATTTCTTCAAAAAAAATATTTTTATCTAAATAATTTGTTTTTGATAAATCAATTACATCATTTGTTTTTCTTGCAACATATCCAATAATTTTTTTATCTGGTATTTCAATATTTAGAACAATTTCATCATCTTCATTTGTAAAATTATCTTTTAAATTTTCTTCACAATCAAATAAAAGTTGATTCTTTTTTATATCAACTTTATCTTCACTTTCTTCTAAAAACATTAATTGAGATAAAGATATTCCTGTTTTCAATCTTATGTTAAATGATTGTGGTGTTACTTCTAACCAAAGAATATCATCATTTAAGTCTTTAATGTAATCATAAAAACAAGATTTATTTGTAATTGCTCTAACCATTACATCAATTCTACCAATTGAACTTTTTGGACTTATTTTTGCTATTATTTTTTTGTTTTTATTTGTTTTGTTATTTATATTTGATTGTAAATCTTCGATTTTTAAACAAGGAATTAAGTAAGTTTGTCCTTTAAACAAAATAGGATTATTATCTAAATTAATTTCATCTAATTTAATACTTTCAATAATCTCTTCGACTTTTCTTTTAAAAGGAATAAATTTGAATTTTACTAAATAAGCAATATTAGAGACGGGTATATCAAGACTTGCAGGTTGTAAATATTCATTTAAATCAACATTAATATAAGATTTTATTTTTTTATTTTGAATTAATTCTTTTATATTTTTATCAACAAGAACTTTATAATTCATTTTACCACATTTTTATTTATTTAGTATTATATTTATAAATATTTATACTCTTGAATGATTACATAAATTATTAATATAATTCTATATATATTTTTTAGAATAGTAATCTTTTTAAAAAAGAAACTACAACTAATCTTAAGTTGGGGTGGAGTGTTTGTTTAATCAGAAAATAATAGAAAAGTTAAGAGAAGTAAAGAAAAACATGAAAAGAGATATCAATGATATTCATGCTGAATTAAATGATCATTTAATTTCTATCAATGATAATACAAGTGAGCTTTCTATAAGTGCTGAAAAAATAAACGAACTCGAAAATAGATTGGATATAATGGAACAAAGAATCGACAAAATTGAAACTATGTTTGAAGGCTATATATACAATCCTGAAAAATTCAAAAATATTTTACTTTCTTTAAGAGAACAAGAAATCTTTTTAATTTTATATACAGCAAATGAATCTTTACAATACAAAGAATTAATTAAGAAAACAGGATTAACTTTTGAGACAATATCAAAATGTGTAGAATCTTTGATTTTAAAAGGAATTCCAATAATTAAATCTTTTTTGAATAATGATATTAATATATATTTAGATAATGATTTTAAATTATTTCAATCTAAACATAAGTTAGTAAATATAAATAAAGATTTGATATCTAGAATTAGTTACGAAAGTTTGGAAAATTACTATTAATTTATGTGTTATTTTTCAATATACTACAAAAATTTTATATACCAATTTCAAATTCTTTAAAATATTAAGGGCCTGTAGCTTAGCCTGGTTGGAGCGCTACCCTGATAAGGTAGTGGTCCTGTGTTCAAATCACAGCAGGCCCACCATTTTTTATTTTTATGAATATTCTTTTAAATTGTTTAATCTTTAATTTGTGATTTGTTTTATAAATTTACATAAATATTATAAAGAAAATAATAATCTATTAATTATGGAAAAAGATTATCAAGAAAAATTAGAAAAGAAACAATATGGAGTTTATGATACATCCTCAGTTCAAATATGTTCTTGGACTAAGAAATCTTTAAGAAATGAAGGAGATTGTTATAAAAAAAAATTCTATGGTGCAAATACTCACAAATGTATGGAAATGACACCAATTACACTTTTTTGTTCAAATAGATGTATTTTTTGTTGGAGACCAACAGAGTATATGAATATTGAAGAATATAAATCTCAAAAATGGCCAGAACCAAAAGATATTGTTGATAATTTACTTATTAAAAGAAAAAAATTATTGAATGGTTTTGGAGGAAATGATAAAGTAAGTAAAAAATATTTAGAAGACGCTTATGTTCCAGATCATTATGCAATTTCATTATCAGGAGAGCCTTTATTATATCCAAAAATGCCTGAATTAGTTAGACATTTAAGAGATGATAGAAAAGCACGAACTATTTTTATTGTTTCAAATGGACTTGAGACAAGTATGATAAAAAAACTAGATGATGAAGATTCTTTACCAACTCAATTTTATATTTCAATTCCGTCATCTAATGAAGATCTATTTAAAAAGATAAATCATTCTTTATACAATGATGGTTGGAAAAGATTGCATGAATCTTTAGAATATATGAAAAATATGCAACCATTAAAGACAAGAAAAGTTATGAGAATTACATTAATTAGAGGATTAAATGATAGTGATGAAAATTTAGAAGAATTTAAAGGTTTAATTGATAAATATGATTTTGATTTTATTGAAGTTAAATCATACATGCATTTAGGTTATTCTCAAAAAAGATTAAAAAAAAAAAATCAATATGAATGGGACGAATTAAAGCAAAAAGCGATGCAATTAGAAACTGATAAATTTAAATTTGAAGATGAACAAATGGAATCTTTAATCGTTTTATTGAAAAATAAAGATTCAAAACATACTACTTTGATTTATCCTAACGAATAATTGATTTGTATATTTTTTTTCTTTATCTTTTTTTATTATGTTCTTTATTTTTTTTATTATTTTCTTTATTTTTTTATTGTATATTAATCATCTATTTATTTGATTAATATATCATTATTGATGATTAAAATATTTACACTTATTATAAGTAACTAATCTTTTTATATTTATTACATTGATTTATGAATGATTAATAATGGAATTATATAGTAAAATACAAAATAAAGAAGATAGATTATTTGCATACTTTAGTATGGAAGTAGGTCTTAATGAAGAAATGCAAACATATAGTGGAGGTTTAGGTATTTTAGCAGGAGATACTATAAAATCATTTGCTGATAGAAGTGTACCTATTGTATGTATAACATTATTAAACGAAGAGGGGTATTTTAAACAACAAATTAATAATTACGGAGAACAAATTGAATATCCATATGGATGGGATAAAAGTAAATTTACACAAGAATTAGAAAATATTATAGAATTAGATATTCACGGAAGAAAAGTCAAAATTAGAGCTTGGGAATATAGAGTAAAAGGCGAAACAGGTTATGAAGTTCCAATATATTTCTTAGATACAAACATAGAAGGAAACAGTGACTATGATAAAACATTAACAAAACATCTTTATGGAGGAGATAATTATTATAGATTATGCCAAGAAATAATATTAGGAATTGGTGGAATTAGATTTTTAGAATCTAGAGGTTATAATAATTTATTAAAATATCATATGAATGAAGGGCATGCTGCTTTTTTAACAATTGAATTATTACATCAAAATAATATGGATCAAGAAATAGTAAAAAAGAAATGTGTATTTACAACACATACACCTGTTGGTGCTGGTCATGATGTTTTTTCTCAAGAAGACATAAAAAAAGTATTAGGTGATTATGTTCCAGAAAAATATTTCCATAACGGAACTTTATCAATGACATATTTAGGATTAAATAATAGTCATTTTGTTAATGGAGTTGCAAAAAAACATGGAGAAATATCACAAAGAATGTTTCCAAAATTTAATATTAATTACATTACAAATGGAGTTCATTCACAAACATGGACTTCAGAATCATTTTCTAAATTATTTGATGAAAAAATTCCAGAATGGAGAAAAGACCCATTTGCTTTAAGATATGCAGCACAATTATATTTGTCGGAAGTTTGGGATGCTCATTTAGAAAACAAGAAAAAATTAATAGATTTAATAAGAGAAAAAACTGGAGTAGAATTTGATGAAGAAGTATTTACTATTGGTTTTGCAAGAAGAGCTACAGGTTATAAAAGAATGGATTTGATTTTTAATAATATTCAGAAATTAATAGAAATATCAAATAAAGTTGGAAAAATTCAATTAGTTTTTGCAGGAAAAGCACATATTAAAGATACAGAAGGAAAAATGTTAATCAAAAAGATCTGGGATATGAGATTTGTTTTAGGTAAAAATATCAAATTAGTATTTTTAGAAAATTACAATATGGAACTTGCAAAAGTATTAATTCCTGGGGTAGATTTATGGTTAAATACTCCAAAAAGACCATTAGAAGCATCAGGGACAAGTGGAATGAAAGCTTGTCATAATGCTATACCTTCACTTTCAATTTTAGATGGATGGTGGATTGAAGGTCATATGGAAAATTATACAGGTTGGTCAATTGGTGACATTGATGAATATGAAAATGATGATAAAGATGCTCAAGATCTTTATTATAAACTTGAAAAAATCATAATGCCAATGTTTTATGAAAAAAGAGATGATTATATTAAAATTATGAGAAATTCAATTGCTTTAAATGCATCATTTTTTAATACTAACAGAATGGTTTCTCAATATGTTTTAAATGCTTATTTAAATTGATTTTTTCTTTTTATATTTTCTTTTTATATTTCTTTCTCTAACTATTTTTTTAACTATTATTTTATCTTTTTTTATCTTCTTTTATTTTATCTTTGTTAATTATTTTGTTAATTATTATATTAATTATTTTATTAATTATTTTATTATTATATTACTATAATATTATTTTTTTATATAAAAGATTGTTTATAATTAGTATATTAACATACAAATAATACAATTAAACAGAAAAACTTTTATAAAGAAATGCGATGTCTTCAATGAGTGATAAATATGTTAGATAATCATGTAGGTTTTTTTAATAAAATAAAAGGATTATTTGTTCCATCAATTTCTTTAGAAGATTTAGCAATGCAAGATGGAATTTCAAGAGATTCAGTTGAAGTTTTAGATGAAGCGGTAAATACTAATAATATTTATTTAAATTATTCAGATAAATCTTTAATAAGAAAAGAAATTGAAAAAGAAACTCCAAAAGATTCTTCAGATTATTCAATATTAAGATTATTAGATAATAAATATCAGATGAGTAAAATTATGAAATTTGGAGATTTAAACTACGAATCAAGATTAGAATTTTGGACTAGATTAAAAACAATAAGACAAGAAGATGAATTAGGATTAACATTGAGTTTTTTTAGAAATTCATATGTAATATCAGATATGAAAGAAGACTTTTATAAAGAAGAAAGAACTATAACAGAAAATTTATTTTTTGCAAAATATGTTCCAAAAATTATTGAACAAGAAGTTTCAAAAATTTTAGAAGAAGAAAAATCCAAATTATCAAGCGAAGATTCTCTAGATAATGAAATCGATTTATCAAATTTAGAAAAAAGATTAAGATTTGTAAAATCAAAAATGTTAGATCAAAAAACAATAAATAGCATAGAAAAGAGAGCTTTAAATGATTATGTTAAAAATTTAATAGTAAATGATGGAAATCCAGAAATTATTGCTTTAACAAAAGAATTTTTAAATCATTTTTATGAAGAAAATAAAAGAGAAGAAGTCATTAAAAAAGGAATTGAAAAAATATTATATGTTTCAGAAAATCCAATTGAAGATGTAAAGAAATTTGTTAGTGAAATACGTATCTTAGACACAAATAAGGTTCATTTAATTTTAAATGACATAAAGGAAGATTATAATGTTCAAGAATTATCAAAGAGATTTTTAAAAGATTCTTTTAGGTATAGATATAGTAATTTGAATTGATTTCTTTATTTTTATTTTTTATTTTTATTTTTTATCTTTTATTTTTTATCTTTTATTTTTTATTTTCCTGATTAGCCAATATTATTATTATTATTATTATTATTATTATTAATTTTTGTTGGTTTTTTAATTTAATTTAATTTATAATATATTTTACATTTTTAATTTAATTTTAACCAGTAGTTATTAAAAAGATTTAAAAAGAGTTTAGAAACTATAATAAAATGGCAATATTTTTTTTTGATGTAGATGGAACAATTGCAGATAATATGGGAGTCCATTATGAAACTTTTAATATAATTTTTTCAAAATTCAATTTAAAAATGCCATTATCATTATGGCAAAACGAATATATAGGTCAACCTGGATTTGAAATAATAAAACAATTTCTAAAAAAAAACAAAATAAGATATAATGATTTAGATATAGAAATATTAAGAAATTTAAGAGATGAAATATATGATAAAATGCTTGATAATAAATACGTAAGACCATTTGATGGACTTATATATTTCTTAGAGGAATCAAAAAAAAAAGGTAATATTCACATTATCACATCAAATTCTATATTAGAAAATGTTCAAAGATTTTTAAAAATTCATGACTTAGAAAAATATTTTGATGAAATTTGCACACCAGAAAATTATAAACCAAAACCAAGTTTTGACATGTTTGAAAAAATGTTTCAAAAATATAATAATTACACAAAAGATCAATCAATTTTTTTTGAAGATTCCATATTGGGAGCTAAGACAGGAATTGATTATGGATTAAAAACTTTTATAATTAAAAAAACATATGGAGACATGTTAAAAGTTGTTTTTAAAAATGAAATAAAAGATGAAAGAGTAAAAGTTATAAAAGATTATAAAGATTCTAATTTAAAAAAGATTGTAAATTATTGATTTCTTATTTTTATCTAATTTTAATTATCATGTATTTTATGTTTTATGTTTTATTTTTTGCTTCTTATCTTTTATTTTTTAGTTTTTTAGTTTTATATAATAATTTTCATTGTAATAATTGTAATAAAATAAGATATCATATGTAATTATAAAATCTTAAAAAACATAAAAATTTAAATATTTCTTATATAAAAAAACAATAAAGAAACCTTATATAAATAGATTTGAGAGATAAAAATGATAGATCATATTGCATTTATAATGGATGGAAATAGAAGATTCGCAAAAAAAAATGATAAAGAAGTTGCATGGGGACATAAACAAGGAGGATTAGCTTTGAAAAGAGTTCTTTTGTGGTGCAAAAAGAGAAATATAAAAGATGTAACTGTATATGCTTTTTCTAAAGAAAATTTCAAACGAAGTGAAGAAGAAAAAAATAATTTAATGAAATTATTTTTAGAAATGTTTGATTTTCAAAAAAAAGAAAATGATTATCTAAAAGAAATAAATAACTCTTTTAATATCAATATTATTGGAGATATTTCACAATTTCCAAAAATAGTAAAAGAAAAATTAAAATTAATTGAAAAGAAAGAAAAAAATAATGAATTTAATTTAAATTTATGCTTAGGATATGATGGAAGATCGGAAATTGTTTATAGTGTAAATCAAATTATAAAAAAAGGTTTAGAAATAAATGAAAAAAACATATTAGAAAATCTTTGGTTAAATAAAGAACCAGATTTAATTATTAGAACTGCTGAAAATAGATTGTCAGGTTTTTTATTATATCAAAGTTCTTATAGTGAGATAATTTTTTTAGAGAATTTATTATGGCCAGAAATTGATGAGATTGTTTTAGAAAAATGTTATAATAATTTTGAGACAAGAAATAGGAAATTTGGGAAATAATGTTGTTTCTCTAAAATGACACGATTTTTTTATATTAAGAAAATGAGACAATATTTTATGAATATTAAATTTAAATCAATTATCTACATTTTTTTTGTAGTTTTATTTGTTTCTCAAGTTTATTCTATAAAATATAGTTTTCAAGAACAAACTTGTGGTAATGTTGATTGTGTTGAGGTTTTGGAAGATTATGAAATAAAAAATTATTCAACTTATGTTTTTTTTAATATATATTCAAATCAAAGTACACCTTTAGATTACATAAATCCTAATGTTCCAAGAGAAGGAATAAAAACAAAAGATGGATTTTCATATTGTTCACATTATTATATTTTTAATTATCAATATACTTGCAATTTTGTACAAAAACCAAAAATTAAAAATATAAATGAAGATCTAGAATTATTAAAAGATTATAATATAGAAGATGTTTGTTCTTGTACTGATAATGATATAAAAGAATTCAATTTAACAATTAATGGAAATAAATTTGATAGCATTTTTAAATTAGACACTTTAAAAAAGTATGAATTTAACTGTAGCTGTGAAGATAAAATTGGTCAAACAGTATCAAACACTTTTGAAGTAGATCATACAACTTATAAACCTAAAAGTATCACAAACATAAAAAACACAAATGGATTGGAAATATTAACAGTTTTAAAAACAGAATTATCTCATAATGATTTTTGTCAAAATCAAGTAAATTGCGAAATAAAAAATTTAGAAAATGATGAAATTATAAAAACAGATTCATTAGATTATAAAGTGTTGATAGAAAAAGATAAATTGTATTGTTTTGAATTTAACTCAAAAAAGATATGTTATATTAATTTTAATACACCTCAAAAATTATTAATTGATTCATTTAATAAAAAAGTAAATGAATTAAATCATAATAAAAAATTTGCAGAATCATTATTTTATATTGATTGTTTAAATAGTGTATGTAAAATTGTATATAAAGATGCAAATCAAAATATAGAAATAAATTCATATAAGACATATTTTTTAGAAATAGAAAATGCAATAAAAGCATTTTTAATTGATTTGGGAGAATTAAAACCAGTATTGAATATTCCTGAAAATTTAGAAATGTTTAAAGAATATGATATTGAAGACACTTGTAAATGCGAAGGATTTCCAGGTTCAACAAAAAAATTAACTATAAATGATAGAAATGTTGAAGAAAAATATACATTTTATTCTTTAGGCAAATATAAATTTAATTGTTCTTGTACTCTTGATTATAAAGAAGAATCAAAACAATTTTCATTGGGAATTTATTTATACTATGCAGACAATTTAGAAATAATTGATGAAGATACTTTAAAGGATTCTCAAATATTTATTCAAAAATCAAATGAAATAATTATAAAAAATTATTTCAAAGAAAATAATAATAATTTTTCTATAAAAGATATACAAAATCAAAAGCAATTTTATGTTATGAATGATTATGATCATAAAATAATAATTGAAAAAGGTAAATTATATTGCTTTGAAGATTTACATGATAGTAATCAAAAAAAATGTTTTGTTTATCCAGAAGAAAAAACAATAAATTCTAATAAAGATAAAATAAATATTGAAGAAATTAAAATAGATGGAAAATCAGTTATATATCTAAACACATCTGATTTAGTATATAAAAATAATAAATATTATGAAGGAAATATAGAATTTAATCTAAAAGGACAAATTGAATTTTTTGAAAATCAAAATTATATATTTTTACAAAATAATAATAAAATATATAATATATCATTTAATGTAGAATTAATACCTGATTATTATAGTAAATGTGAATTACATCAAATTGGAAAATATTTTGTTGATAATACAAAGTATGAATTAAAAGATAACGATGGAAATTTGATAACATTAGAATATGAAAAAGGAGTTACTAAAAATGGTTATCTAGTCGAAGAAAATAGGAATGTCTTTGTTATATTTTCATTAGTATCAGATCAAAATTATATGTTACGTAAATGTTTTAAAGGAATAGATTTAGTAGCAAATGTTACAAAATCTGATATTAATAATGTTACACAATTACGATTAGTTGCTAAAACAGTATTTGAAACTCAAAGTAATTTAAAAGGTATTCAGACATTAATTGAAAAAATTTCAGATTATCTTTTATCAAAAATAACAGAATATGATAATAAAAAAATAGAAGCAAAAGAATTAATTAAAGATCTATCGCCTGAATACTTAATTGAATTAAAAAACATTTTAAATCAAATAAAAAGTATAACAAATGTTCAAGAAATTAAAAGATAAAATCAAAATTAAAAAAATAAAATGATAAAAATGAAAAGAAAATCTCAAGTAACACCATTTATAATAGCAGGACTAGTAGTTTTACTAATGTTTATAATTCTTTATAATTATAAATTACAAAACACAATAATAAACAATACAAACATAGAAGACGAATCTTTACTACCATTAGTTACATATGTTCAAGGAATTGTTGAAAATTTAGTTAATGAAGAATCATTAAAAATAGGATTATATGGAAATATTCCAAATTTAAATAAAACAGAAATGATACAAAAAGGAGTTGTTTCATTTGAAGATTTAGGTATTGATTATTATTCTTGGGATTATAAAAACTATCCAAAAATTGAAGATTTCGAAAAATATATAAGTGATATTGTTACACAAAGAATTTCTAATATTTTCCAAAATGAATATTTATCAAATTATTATAACATTGAAGAAAAAGGAAATTTAGTCATATTTACTAAAATAAATGAAAATTCAATTGTTATACATTTAAATAAAAAATTAATAATAACAAAATTAAAAGATAAATCTGTAACAGAACTTAATGAATTTTATGTTACAATAAAATCAGATTTTGGAAAATTATTAAATGAAGCATATGAAATACATAATTATTTAGTAAATCAATCTGTTCTTGAAACATTTGCAATGCAAATATTATATTCAGGAGATTTTTATGTTGATTCAATGGAATTTAATTGTTTAAAAAATAGATTTCTGATATCAGATTTACAAGATCAATATGATGAAATATCAAAAAATCATTTTAAATTTTTAAATTATAAATATTTTATAGAATCTTTAAATAATTTTAATCATAAACAGTATTATTTAGCTTATGCAATAAATAATTCAGATTCAGATTACAAAATGGATATAAAAGTTTTTGATTCAGTTCTTTTTAAATCAAATCCAAGTAAAAATGGTTATATTGAATCAATGTCCACAAGTGTTAGTTCAAGTTTTTTAAAGATGTTATGTATAAATGTTTTTCATCAATTTTATACATTTAGACAACCATTAATTATAGATTTAAATTATAAAAATTCACAATTTAGATTACCTCTTGTTGTTGATGTTTTAAATAATCAACCAAAGAAAAAAAATAATAATATATACAGCAGTGTAGATGGAGAATATGTTGAAAGTTTTTGTGAGCAAAAATCAGCAGACGAATCAACGATTTTAGTCTTAGATTCTAAAACTGATGAATTTATTGATAATGTTTCAGTTACAGTAAAATGTTTAAATTATTACACTTGTTATATAGGAGAATTAGAACAAGGTAGTCAGGCTGGATCTCCTTATATAAAACAAAGATTGCCAGAATGTGAAAATTATGAATTCATTTTAAGTAAAGATGGATATGAAACAACAAGTGTCTTTTTACCAAAAGATGATTCAAATATTTACTTATTAGATATTGTTCCATATATAGATGTAGATTTAGAATTAAATTATGTAACAAAGATGTCATCAGGTGTAGAATCTGGTGAATATAAAAGACAATTAGATGAAGGTGAATTTGTTTCTTTTGTTTTAGGAAATGACTATTATTTATTTTATAAAGAAGATGAATTAAAAGTAAAAGTACCATACAGAGATGGAGTTTATATTTTAAATTCCATTTTAATAGATGAAGATAATAATTTCAGATATTTTTCAGAAAATTATTTAAATGTATCAAGTTTAGATTTTAGAGTAGAAAATCCAAAAATTCAAATAAACCTTTATGGTTTTGAAAATATTGATAATGAAGATGAAGAAAAATTATATGAAATGATGGATTATGGCAAACAATATTCAACAGAAATAAAAATCAGGTGAATACAATGAATATAATAGACAAAACAGAAAGAACAGTAACTTTTTTTATAGTATTATTTTTAATAACAAGTGTATCCGCTTTAGATTTGAATGATATTCAAATTGAAGAATTAAATTCAGGATTTTATATTCACTATGACTTATCAGCAAATTCTCAATATTTAACAGGTTCCATAATTTTAAATGGAGCAAATTATTTCTTAAATACAAATAATAAATTTTTAATAAAAAATTTAGATTGTATGCAACAATATGATATAATATTAAGAAATGCAACAGGTGGAGAGATTTTACATCAAAAAACAACAAAATCTGATACACCACAAATTATAAGAACAAATTTTAAAAAAGATGAAATAAATTATATTCAACAAAGAATACTTGAATTATCAATTGAAGCAACGAAATTTTCTAATTTTACATTTTATTTAGATTCAGTTCAACAAGATTTAAGATTTAATAGCGAAAATGAAAACAATATAAAATATCAACTTATCTTAGACGATACAACACAAGAACAAGAATTAAAAATAATCGCTAACTCATGTGGAAAATCAAGTGATGAATATATTTTAAAATTTAAAGTAGATAAAATAAAACCAACAATTGTAATAAATCATCAAATAAATTATTCAAGTAATAATGTTACTTTTACTATTGTTCCATCAGAAATAGGAACTTTAACTATTACAAAAAATACTATAACTCAAACACACGAATTTGATTCAACAGATCCTTTAAAAAATGATTTTTCTTTAAATCAATTAGAAAACAATTTTGTTTTTTCTTTTTCTGATAAAGCAGGTAATTCCTATCAAGAAACAAAAACAATTAATTATGATACTGAAGTCGGAGAGCTTGTCATAGATAAATTAGAAAACACAAATAGAGTTTTTAATTATGGAAGTGAAGAATTTAGAGGAAAAACAGATCCTTATTCAAAAGTAAAAATGTATTTATTAAATGAAAAAAAATTAAAAGATATTTGTCAAGAAGAAACTTCAAAATGTAAATATGTTTCAGCAGATAATGTTGAATCAATAGAAGCAAATATAAATTTAAATAATAATTTAATACTAGAATTAGATGCAAATTTAAATTATGATATAGATGAATTTGCAAGACAAAATGGATATACATTATCAAAATACAATGAAGGTCAAGCAGAATCTTCAGTTTATTTTTTATCGAAAACAAGTTTTGATATTTTAGAACTTTTTACAAAATCAGAAGCAACAGCAGATTCAAATGGTAATTTTGATTTTAATATGTTTTTAAAATCAGGAGAAAATGAATATATTGTTGAAGTAACAGACCCATCAAATAATAAATTATTTAAAAGATATAATATAACAAGATTAGATGCTAGTTTAATATGGAGAGTTGAACAAAGAAGTGATGTAACAGATTTAGCAATAGAACATTTAGATTCTACATTGCCATTGGAATTTATTGATAATGTTGTTTATACATATATTGGAGGAGAAGATAATGCTCCAAATTTTAATGTTCTAGGCGGTGTTAGATTTGAAAGAAGTATTGATGACAATGATTTAATAAAAGATGTTACTTTTAAAAAAATTTTTCAAGGAGAAGTTGATGGTGAAGAAAAAGTTTTTTTAAGAATATCAATTGAATTTGATAAAGAAAAAATAAAACAAAAATTTAATGGAGATTTTGAACAAGATTTATTTATTAAAATCTCAAATATGAATTTTTTTACAGGAACGGATACAGAATCAAGAGTTCTTTTACCAAGATTTAATTTTCATATGAAAGGATATCAAGGTTATTTAATTCCACCAGAAATGGCAAAAGATTTAGCAAAAAAATTAACAAAAGTTCATAATTACACTTCAGAAAAGGTTTTACCTTTTTTAGTAAAATCAATAACTGTTAGTTTTGGTGCTTGTTTAGCATCATCAGGATTATCTTTTATTAGTGAATATGGAATTAAAGTAAGTAATAAACAATTAGGTTGTACTCCCGAACAAATAGAAAATGAAGAAAACGGTTGTCAAAATCCAGCAAATGCATATAAAAATTCAATGTATATTTGTAATAGAATAACATGTCCAAAAGTACCAACATTATCAGAAAGTAATATATTGAGTACTAGTGAAGAATCAATAGAATTTGGTCAAGATTTTGAAGTAAAAAGTAATACAGGTTTTTATGCTTTAGGTGAAGTTGATCAAATTGGTGATAATAATGAAAGATATAAATATGTAATTTCATGGAATGATGGTAGAAAATCAGAAACATTAACAACAGAAATTTCAAAAAAACAATTATGTAGATATGCTTATTTGAATAGCACTGATTGTGATGCAGTATTTGCTGATGATAGAAAAAATGAATTGTATATTTCTTATATGGAAAATTTATTAATAAAATCAAATGAAGGGTATAGACCATATTCACAAAAAGCTCCTTATTTTGATCAAACTAAAAAATTATTTAATATTACTACAAAAAAAAATGTTATGATGCAAAATCCATATGAAAACATAATATCATCAGTTGAAACATTATGTATTCCAGGTATTTATAGTAATATAAATAAATATAATACAATTATTGGAGAAGTTGCAAGTTGTTTTGAATCTTTATCTGAAACAGGGGCAGATTTATCTTTTTGTCAACAATTGTTAGGATATCATATTTGTGATGGAATTTCTGCACTTTTTAATTATGTTATACCATCAGAAAAAGCAAATAATGTTTCTGATGAAATGTCAATAAATGTTGAAACAGGATTAGATGGTACAGGTAAATTTTCAACATATTTAGCAAAAGTTGCATCTAGTAAAGACAAATATTCAGAAACTAATTTAAATGGATTACTTGAAGCAGGTTTTGGAATAGGAACATCCACAAATGCTCAAGTTAATCAGATTTGTGTTGCTGCAATTGATTATGATTGGAGCACAGGAAATTTCTTTGATTTTGCAGTTGAAGGAATTATTGATAACGCTTTAGCTACAGCACAAAGAGAAACTCCACCAGAAGTAAGTGCATGGGGTAATGTAAGACAACATGCCTCAAATATAGATGGTACAATTGATTTAAGATATAATATTTATTTAGGTGCAGTAAATATAAATTCAATAAAAGAAATTTCTTTAACATGCCATCAATTTGATAAAGATAATTCTAATACACATACAGCTTGTATGGGTTCTACAGCTGAAATATCTGTAATTAAAAATTTTGGTGTAACCCAAGTAACTAATAGTTTTGATAAAATTGTATCAAACTCAAGATATTTGTATAATGCTGTTAAGGTTAAATATTATGATGAATCAAAAGATCAAGACGTTGAAAAGTTTTTTAAAATACTTGATTTAACTCCTCAAGAATTTTTACAAGGATTTAGTTGTTCTATTAGTTTAGGAGGTATTCAATGTAATACTCAATATGATGCAATGATTTTGCATGTAAATAAAGATAATTTTTTTGGTTCAACATCATATACAAGAACAATACCAAGTAATAAGATATTTATTGAAGATGATTTATATTTAACATTTTATTTAGAAGATATGAAAGAAAATGTTTATTTAGAAGTTGAATATAGTGATATTTTTTCAACAGCAAATAGTTTTAAAAAATACGAATATAAATTACAACATTTAGGACCAGAAAAAGGATATTATTTAGTTCACTTAGGAAAATTAACTCCTCCAAACAATATAGGAGTTGTTCAACAAGCTAGTGCACCATATCGTATTGAAGGTTTGAATTCAATAAATGCAAATGATATAAGTTACATAAGAATTGAAGGATATAGTGAAGAAGAAAAATTCAATTTTATTTGTGATAATTGTGATAATGAATTTAAAGATGAAAAATATTCAGTTGAAGATTTAAATAATAACAAAGAGATTTTATCAATTTATTCAGGAAAAAATTTAGAAGTAAAAACTAATGTGATGCCATCAATTGATAAACCAAAAATAATATTAGATATGAATCATGGACCACAAAAAGAATTATCAATAAAACCAACAGTAAAATCATCTACATATGATATCACATTAAGTACTATGACTATAAAATGGGACTTAAAAAGAGATACTAATAATGATGATATTGGAGATAGTCCTTATTATGAAATGAAAAATGGAGTTCTTGAACAAATTGGAGGTAATTATAATTTAAATATAATGAGAAAAACAAGAGACGAATCTTTCATTGATTTAGTCTATCCAATATATAGACAAGCAAGATTACCATTTAATATGTTAACAAAATATTATTTTGTATCATTACCAATGGAAAATTCAAAGATTAACATTTCAACATATAAAGTTGTATCAGGAGAATTAAGTGGAGCACATCAATTATTTGATTCATTTTCGTTAAAATATGATAATAATAAATATGTAGTTTATACCCAAGGAAATCCAAATACAATAGAATCAGGAAAAGATGATGGAGTAAATTACTTTTCATTTAAAAATGATATAACTGCTTCAAATGAAGGATACGAAGTAATTATGGATATAAAATCAATTCTTGATGAAAATATTGATAGTACAGGTTTACAATTTCCATTAAGTAAAAATGATAATTTAGATTCAGAATTAGAAAATTATCCATTTTATTTTGTATCAGAAGAAAATAGAAGAGAATTGAATTAAAATGAAATCTGAAAATAAAGAAAGTTTCGGATTTAAAATTGGATTTTCAATTGAGAAACTAATTTTAATTTCTCTTATTATTTCAAACATATTAGATTTTACAGGATTTCTAACAGAAGAATTAGATTATGCAAAAAAAATAATTTCATGGACTGGTTTATTAGTATTATTAAAAGCCTCAAAATTATCTAACATTTTCTTTGGAATAAAAGATAAAAAATATGATATTTTTTTCCCTGTAAGCCTTTTTATTCTTAGTTTTAAAGATTTTATTTCTTTTGGAATGTTAGCACATCATGAATTTAAAGGAATATTAAAACATTTTTTTGAATTTATGTATATTTATAGAATTCAAATTGAGGAATTTTCAATTTATTTTGGAATTGCTTTAATGATCTTTTGGTCAATATATATTATATTTAAAAATAAAGAAATAGGAGAAAAAGATTCTGTTTATAAATTAATAAAAAAGAAATATACAGAATTACATGTTGTAAAATTTGTAAAAGTATTAGTTATACAATTTTTATTTTACATTGCATTCTTTAGTATGTTTATTGAGTGGTTAGCAATCTCAGTAGATAGTTCTATTTTTGTTTTGGTTTTTTTAATTTATATAATTTATAGAAAAAAAATAAAAGAAGGTGCTATTAATTCATTAACATCACTAGCAGAAGAATTTTATGAAAAAGTTATTAAGCTTTTTAAATATAAAAATGGTTTAAATTTTGGAATAATTTTAATGTTTTTGTTACACTTATTAACAGATATTGGAATATTCATTTTACCTTTTGCAATGTATGTTTCAAATCCATTATATATTGAAAGATTGGATCATAATTTACATGTAAATTTAAGTGAAATTTTTTTTCATAATTTTGAAATTTATGGTTTTGGTTATTCATTATTAGCACTTTTGATTCATTTCATTTCAGTTATCTTTATTGCACAATTATTGATTTATCCATTAATTATCTTTATTTCTAGATTAAAAAATCAAAAAATAGAAATGAATAATTTTAATATTTCTTTGTTTTTTTCAAGTATGATTGGTTTTTTATCTTATCCATTAATTAGTTTTCAGGCAGTATCTAAGAATTTTGTAGGTGTTAACTTTATTCATCAATTGCAAGATTTGAATTTTTCTCATGTTTTCTTTTCAATTTCTCTATTTATAATTTCATTTGTTTTTATAAAAATAATTTTAGATAAAAACTATAACGATAAAATTAAATATTTTTTTAATAGTGTTATTGAAGTAGTATCGATAATATTTTTGTTTTATTATTTTTATTTATATATTTATAGTTATTTAAATTATTTAATATTGTCAGGAGAATATAGTTTGATAAGATTTGTTTTTAGAAATTATTCAATGTTTACACATGGAGAGTTTTTGTTGTTTTTACATTCTTTTTTTTATATAATATCAAAGATTATTTTGTATATTTTGTGTCTTTTTTTATTTGTAAAAGATGTTTTTTTAATACAACCAACGAATAAAAATGAAAATAAATTTTCAAATAGATCTTCAAATAGATTGTCAAAAAAATCTTCAAAAAAATCTTCAAAAAAATCTATTAAGAAATAAAAAAGAATAGAGTGATTTATTAAAAATATAATTAACATATAATAAATTAACATATAACAAATTAGCATATAACAAATTAATACATTATATATTAATAAACAATAAATTGTCAAATTATATATAAATAAATTAATAATATAATAAAGATTAAATATAGATTTATAATTTTATCAATATATAGATGTTTTTTATAAATATAATAAATATAAAAATATAATAAAAAACATAGAATAATAAAATAATATAATAAATGTAATAAATATAATAAATATAAAAATGTAATAAATATAATAAATATAAATAAATAAAAATAATGATAAAAATGGTAGAAAAAATAAAAAATAAAAAAGAAGAAATTCTTTCATTTGATTTGATTGTATTAGATACATCAATTTTAATTGAAAATAAATTTTCTAAAATGTTAGAAAACAAAGAAATAAAAATTAAAGAAAAAATAATAATTCCAGAAGTTGTTTATTTTGAAATAGAAAATATGGCTAATCAAAAAGAAATGAAATCTAATTTTGCTATGAATGAAATAAATAATATTGTGAGTTTTTGTGAAAAAAACGACTTAGAATTTGAAATTTTCCCACAAAAAATTGATCCAAAACAATTGTATTATGGTAAAAAAGGTTATAATGATAATTTAATTAGAGAAGTTGCATATATAAAATCTGCAACATTATTAACTTACGATAAAGTTCAAAATGAAATAGCGAAATCAAGAGGAATTAAATCTATTTTATTAAAAAGAGATAAAATGCAAAACAATTCTTTTTTAAATGATTTTTTTAAAGATGATACTTTAAGTATTCATTTTAAAGAAAATATAGTTCCTTATGTAAAGAAAGGAAGACCAGGAGATATATTAATTGAAAATTTTGGAAATAAGATTTATAATAAGAAAGATATGGAAGAAGTTATTTCAAAGATTCTTTATGAAGTTGAAATAATGGAAAATTCTTTCATAGAAATTGATAGAGAAGGAAGTACAATTCTTCAGTTGGGATTGTTTAGAATAGTTATATTAAAAGTTCCATTTGCAAATACTTATGAAGTTACAGTTGTTAAACCACTTAGAAAATTGGAAATAAAAGATTATAGTATTAGTGAAAAATTAAAAGAAAGATTACAAAAAACAGCAGAAGGAATTTTAATTGCAGGAAAACCAGGAATGGGAAAAACTACTTTTACTCAAGCTTTAATAAATTTATATTTAATTAATCAAAAAGTAATAAAAACAATTGAAGCTCCAAGAGATTTACAAGTTCCAGCAAGTGTAACACAAATGGCTTTGTCAAAAGGAAGTATTGAAGAAATTCATGATATTTTACTTTTATCAAGACCAGATTTTACAATTTTTGATGAAATGAGAAATACTATAGATTTTAAATTGTATGGAGACATGAGACTATCAGGAGTTGGTATGATTGGTGTTATGCATGCGACAAAAGCAATTGATGCAATTCATAGATTTATAGGTAGAATAGAGTTAGGTTTAATTCCACATATTGTTGATACAGTTGTTTTCATAGAAAATGGAGATATTTCACAAATTTTATCATTAGAAATGACCGTTGGAGTTCCATCAGGAATGGCAGATTCTGATTTAGCAAGACCTGTAATAATTATAAGAGATTTTGAAACAGAAAAAGAGTTATATGAAATTTACACTTTTGGAGAAGAAACAGTTGTTGCAGATTTATCAAAGTCAAATGTAAAAAACAAAAAAGAAGATCCAATGGTAAATCTTGCAAAAGAAAAAGTAACTGATTTTTTTAAAATGTATTCCAAAGATGTTACAGTTGAATTCAAAGGAGCAAAAAGATTTATTGTTTATGTTCCAAAATCAATAAAAGGAAAGATTATTGGAAGAAATGGAGAAAATATTGAAAAAATAGAAAAAGAATTAGGAATTTCAATAGATGTAAAATTAATAAATGAAAATGAAGAAAGTGTAACAAAAGATAATATGTCTTTTTTTGAATACAAAATAACTTCATCGAGCATTATGTTATATTTACCAAAGGATATAGCATTAAAAGATGTAGAAATAAGAATTGATGATGAAACAATTGGTTCTTATTTTGTTTCAAAAGATGGAACAGTAAAGATTAGAAGAAAAAGTTCAGTTTCAAAAATAATTGAAAAAGTTTTAAGAGATAATAAAGATAGAATAAAGTTTTTTTATTAAATAGTAATTATTTTTATAACTTTATTTTTATAACTTTATTTTTTATAATTTTGTTTTTTGTAACTTTTTGTAATTTTTTATAAATTTTTTTATGATTTTTTCGCATAATTTTTATATTTTAATTTTTTAAAATGGATTTTTATAAAGGTTGATGATAATATGTTAATTGATGTACATTCACATTTAAATTTAAAAGAATACTATAATTCAAGAGTAATTTTTGATATAATTAATGTTGCAAAACAAAAAGGACAAAAATATATTTTAGAAGCAGGAGTTGATTATGAAACAAATAAAAGAGTATTAAAATTATCAAAAGAATATGATATAATTCTTCCATGTTTAGGACTATATCCGGATACTTGTTATGAAAGCAAAGATATAATTGAAAAAATATTAAAACAATTAAAAAATGAAGAATACTTTGCTATAAGTGAAGTTGGCCTTGACTTTTCTGATGATACAAAAGATAAATTGATTCAAATAAATTTATTTAAAAGAGTTATAGAGATTGCTAATGATAGAAAAAAAGTTTTGATTGTTCATACAAGAAAAGCTGAAAAAGAATCAATAGAAATTTTAAAAGAATTTTGTAAAACAAAAGTAATTCTTCATTGTTTTAGTGGAAAGATCAATTATGTAAAAGAATTATCAAAAGATCCTAGATTTTTCTTTTCAATACCAACAAACGTTTTAAGAAGTCAACATTTTCAAAATATGATTGATATATTACCATTATCAAAAATATTTACTGAAACTGATTCTCCTTTTTTATCTCCAAGTAAAGAAGAATTTCCAAATAAACCTTATAATGTTGAGAAAACAATTGAAGAAATTGCAAAAATAAAAAAACTAGATAAAAAGGAAGTTGAGAATATGATTTTTCTAAATTTCCAAAATGTTTTCTATTAATTTTTCATTATTTTTTTTCATTAATTTTTTTTCATTAATTTTTTTTCATTAATTTTTTTTCATTAAATATTTTTTATTAATATCTCTTTTTTGATTTATATTTATTTTTTAGTTTTTTATATTTATTTTTTATGTTTTTATATATTTTTTAAAGTTATAATTTTACATTAATATATAATAATATGATTTTATAGATAATATATTTTTTGCACAACATTTCATGAAACAAAAAAAAAGTAAAAATCGAGTTAAGAAAATAACAATATAGCAATTTAGTTGTTTCATGAAACAAAAACATAAGTTTTTATTTTAAGTTTATTAAAAAAATTGTTCATAAAGTAAAACAAAACCTATTGAAAATTAACCCTATCAACAAATAAATAAACTTTATCGTTCTTTCTAACTTTTTTATTTGTTTTAATTGTTATTTCATCATTCTTTTTACATTTATTTATAGAAATATTGTCTTTTAATATTCCTTTAATAGTTTCCTTTACAATTCCTGTTGTTGGTCCTATTATTAAAATTTCATCATTAATTTTAAAACCTTTTGTTTCTATTTTAATTTCAGCAACACTATGGTTATTATAGAAATTAACAATCTTTCCAATTAAAACTTTTTCTTTTTTTGCTTTTGATCCGTAAATATTTGTCCACTCTCCTATTTTTGAACCTAAGTAATATCCACTTTGCCAAAAACCTCTATTGAATACATTTTCTAAATTATTTATTATTTTTTTTTTATTTTTTTCACTATATTCTTTATTTTTTATTAAATCAATTGCTTTTTTATATGAGTTTACAACAATATCACAATATTCTGGTCCTCTAGCTCTACCTTCAATTTTTAAAATTTTAACACCAGATTCAATTATTTTATCTAATATTTCTATTGTGCATAAATCCTTAGGTGACATTACATATTTATTATCAATTATTAATTCTTGTCCTGTTTGAACATCTTTTACTAAATATTCTCTTCTACAAGTTTGAAGACATTCTCCTCTATTTGCAGATTGATTATATTGAGCTAGACTCATATGACATTTCCCAGCAATTGCAACACATAAAGCACCATGAATAAAAAGTTCGATTTTTAACAAATTTCCACTAGGACCTCTAATGTTTTCTTTTTTGATTTTATTTATAATTTTTTTTATTTGATTTAAATTTAATTCTCTTGCAAGAACAATAACATCAGCATATTGAGAATAAAATTTCACACTTTCAAAATTCGAAACATTAGATTGAGTTGAAATGTGAGTTTCAAGATTAATTTTTTTAGCATATTCTAAAACAGAAATATCACTTGCAATGATTGCATCTATTTTATTTTTCTTTGCTAAATCACAAAGTTTTTTCATTATTTTTAAATCATCATCATAAACTAAAGTATTAATTGTAAGATAAGACCTTACGTTTTTTTCTTTACAGATTTTTGAGATTTTTTCAATATCTTTTAAAGTAAATTTAACAGCTCTAGATCTCATATTTAAATTTTCAACTCCAAAATAGATGGATTTTGCACCCGCATTTATACTTGACATTAATGATTCATATGATCCTGCAGGAGCCATAATTTCTACATCATCATAATTTATTTTTTTCATGTATAATGAATATTGATATATAATATAAATTCTTTTAATCTCTTTTGTAAGATTTTATTTAATATATTCTATTTTTATATTTTATTTTTACAATATATTTGTTATAATTTTTATTGAAAATTTACTTTTTTATTTTTTATATAAAAAATACACAAAAATTAATATATGGGATAAAAATTAAAAGAAATATGAAAAAAGATAGATTTTATTATAACAATTTCTTTTTAACAAAAATTAGTGAAATAGATGATTATTTAGAAATTCTTATTGAATATTTTTCAGAAATATATGAAGAAAATAAAATGTTAATAGGATCTTACAATAGAAAATTCGAAGATTCAGAAGAAGATTATATTCAATTAATTAAACAAAAGATGGGTGAAAATCTTGAATTAAAAAATATATTAGAAAATTTATACAAAAAAAAATACATATTAAAAAATATGGATAAATTAATTTCTTCTTTATCTAAAATTACAAAAAAAGAAGACTTATTATATTGTATTGAAGAAATTATTAAAAATTTAACAATTTTGAAACGTTCATGTTTTTTTTCTGAAAAAGTTAATTCTTTTTTTTCATATAAAGAATCATCAAAAATTAACACAAAAGAAAGAATTAAAAAAATAAATAAAAAAATAGAATTAACAAAAAAAGCTTTTGATGATTTAATTAATGAGTTTAAAAATGAAAAAATATATGATAATTACATATTAAATAAAAATAATAATAAAAACAATAATAGCAATAATAATAGTAATGATAATGTGAAATTTAAAAATAAAGAAGAATTGTTTAAAGATAAAGATGCACTTTTGTTTATATTGAGAAAAAATTTAAAAAATAAAAAGAAAAAATTATTTAAAAAAATAATTGCAAATAAAAATGTTATAAATTTATTAATAAAAAATAAAATTAATGACGAATTATTAATGGATGTTTTAGAAAAAGATGTAGAAAAATACATGTTCAGTGGAAAAACTACAAACAAAGAATTTTATAATTTTTTAGAAAACATTTATCACAAAAAAATAAATATTTATGAATCAATGTTAAATTTATTATATAATACAATAAATAATATTCTTATAAATAGTAATTTAAATAAAAATTTAATAAAAAATTCTAATTTGAATTTGAATATATCTTTTGTAATTGAAAAAGAATTTTATGGTTGTTTTTTAATTCAAAAATCTAGTGAGAAAGAAATTCATATAATATTATCGCTAAATGAAGAATTTATGCAATCTTTGTATTTAAATGATATTCAATTACCTTTAGAAACTAATTTTTCTCGAACAATTATTCATGAATTAACTCATAGTTCAGATCCAATATTTTATAATTTTAAAAATAGAATTAATGATATAATGGATTATGGATTAGACTCTTTAATTAAAGAAAGTTTTTCAAAAAAGAAGGAGAATAAATTTGATTTAGAATATGTTAAAAATAATTTAGATAATAATAAATTTTTAAATTTGAATAAATTTTATTTAATAGATAATTATAGAAAAATTTTTTACTATCTTCGTGTTGAAGGTTTAGCAAATTTTTCACAACTTTTTAGTAAAATTAATTCAATAAATTCTAATATAAAAATTCTTTTTTTAAAACCTTATGTTTTAAAATATATTGAAAATGAAAGAAAATTAAAATTAAAATTCAATAAAATTTTAAAAAAATATTTCAAAGAAAACAAAAAAAATGAAAGTTTTTTTAACGATTTATTTTTAAATTTATATGATTCAAATGAAAGAATTATTCATGATTTATCGTTATCAATTATGTTTATTATGTTTATTTCTAATTATAATTATGATTTATTTATTCCAAAATCTTTTGAAAGTTATAATGATTTATTTAAAAGACAAAGGATTTATGTTGATATTATTAATACTTATAAATATTTAAATGAATTTAATAAGAAATCAGAAAGAAAATATAAAAAGATAAATTATAAAAAATTAAAAAGATTAATGAATTCAAAAATTTATAATAATTATTTTATAATAGATTCTAAAGAAAATTTTGATAGAAATATGTCTATTTTCATTAAGAAAATAAGTTTGATGAAATTATCTGATTTTTTTAAAGAGTATGAAAATGCTTGTAAAAAACTAGGTTTAAATTATTCTATTTTCACAAGAGATTTTTTAATGAAAGTAATAAGTGAGGAGATGAAATTTATTAATAATGATAAATTAAGTATGCATTGATTTTTTAAATTGATATGTGTGTTTTCATTTTTTTTGTTTATCATTGTAATTATTTATCATGTTAATTATTTATCATCGCTATGTATTATTTTTATCTTATAAAAAATTAGAATTATTTTATAAATACTAACTAAAGTTTAAATATGATAATTAATTCCATGTTGTATGGATACACTAGAAGCATTCAAATTAAAAAGTATTATTAAAGAATTAAAACCATTAAAAGGTCGTCATACAGAATTTGTTTCAGTATATGTACCTGCAGGTTATGATCTAAATAAAAGAATTAATCAGTTATTAGAAGAACAAGCTACAGCTACAAATATAAAATCTGCATCAACTAGAAAAAATGTTATTAATGCATTAGAAAAAATGATTCAACAATTAAAATTAATTGATAAAACTCCAGAAAATGGACTTGCAATTTTTTCAGGAAATGTTGCAGAAAGAGAAGGAGATATGGATGTAAAAGTTTGGTATGTTGAACCATATATTCCGTTAAATCTAAGTATATATCGATGTGATAAAGATTTTAAATTAGAACCTTTGGAGACAATGCTTATGACAAAAAATGTTTATATGCTTGTAACAATGGATAAAAGAGAAGCAACTATTGGAGTTTTAAAAGGAAGTTCAGTTATTGTTATGAATTCTATGACTTCTGCTGTTCCAGGAAAACACAAAACAGGAGGACAATCAGCAGCAAGAATGGAAAGATTAAGAGATGAAGCAGCAAAAGAATTTTATAGAAGAATTTCAGGTTATATTAAAGAACAATTTAAAGATTTAAGTGAAATTAAAGGTATTTTTGTTGGTGGTCCAGGATTTACAAAAAATGATTTTGTAGAACAAGGGCAATTTAATGAAGAATTTAAATCAAAAATATTGGCAATAAAAGATTTGTCATATACAGATGAATATGGTTTAAGTGAATTAGTTGATTTATGTAATGATGAATTAGCTTTAGAAGAAATATCAGAAGAAAAAAAAATATTAAAAAGTTTTTTTGAAAAAATGGCTAAAGATATTGATTCTATTGCTTATGGTTATGATGATGTAAAAAAAGCAATTGAATTTAATGCTGTAGATCATTTGATGTTATCTGAAGAATTAGAAGATCATGTTATTTCTGAATTAGACAAATTAGGTGAAGCAAGTGGTGCAACTGTTCATATTATTTCAACAGAATTTTCAGAAGGTTTACAATTTAAAAATGTTAGTGGAATAGGAGCATTACTTAGATTTCCTATGAATTTTGTATAATTATTTAATTTTTATATCTAATTATTTTTTATCTTTTTATTTATCTTTTTATTTATCTTTCTATTTTAATTTTATTTTATTTTAATTTTTTTTATAACTTTTTTTTATTTTATTTTATCTTATTTTTTTTTACTTTTCATTTATTTTTCATTTATACTTCATTTATATTTTATTAATATCTTATATTTTTAATTTTAATAAGCATTTATTTTTATATTATTAAATTTTTCAATATATGTTATATTTATTATAATAAGTAAGTTAGAAAATTTAATATAAATAAATAAAAAAAGTGATAATATGTTTTTAGTAATAATAAGATATGGTGAAATTGCACTAAAAGGAAATAATAGATATTTGTTTGAAAGAAAATTAATGGACCATATTAAATTCAAATTAAAAAAAGAAAATTATATCTTTGAATTAAAAAGACATTATGGTAGAATTACTTTTGAAATTAATGAGAAAAGTAAAGATGAAAAAGAAGATTTGTTTAACATAAAAGAAATTTTAAAAAGAATTCCAGGAATATCATCTTTTTCTATTGGTAAAAAATATCAATATAATTCACTTGATGATATAAGACAAAATGTTTTAGAAATTTTAAAAACAAATGAATCATTTTTGAAATCAGAAAATTTTAAAGTAGAATGTACAAGAATTAACAAAAAAGTAAAATTTAAATCAACTGAAGTTGAAAAAGAAGTTGGAGGAGATTTATTTAATTATTTTAATAAAAAAGTAAAATTAAAAAATCCAAATTATGCAGTAAAAATTGAGTTAATATCAGATTATTATGTTTTATTTGAAACTAATGAAGAAGGTTTTGGAGGACTTCCAATAGGGTGTGAAGGAAGAGGCTTATCTTTATTATCAGGAGGCTTTGATAGTCCTATTGCTAGTCTTTTATCAATAAAAAGAGGAGTTGACTTGGATTACATCCATTTTATGAGTGTTGTTGAAGACGAAAATAAAGTATTAGAAAAGATTGATGAGTTGATGAAAGAATTAGTTAAATTTCAAAAAAAAACAAGAATATTTTTAGTTCCTTTTTTAGATGTCCAAAATTATATTGCATCAAATTTTATACAATCATATAGATTGATTTTTTTAAGAAGAAGTTTTTTGTTTTTTGCAAATGAACTTGCAAATCAAGAAAATTATCAAGTAATTGTCACAGGTGATAATATTGGACAAGTATCTTCACAAACTTTGACAAACATGAATCTAATAAATAAGATTTCAGAAAGATTAGTTGTTAGACCTTTAATTTGTTTTGATAAATTGGAAATTATAAATCTTGCAAAAAAATATGGAACGCATGATATATCAATAAAAAAAGCAGATGATTTATGTTCTTTATTTAATCCAAAAAATCCAATTACTAAAGCAAAAAATGAGTATTTAGAAATGGAGGATGATGTCTTTTTTAATTTAATAAAAGAATCAATAAAAAAAGTTAAAATAATTGAATATAGTTAAAATATTGATTAATATTAAAAAGTAATGTTTATATATTTATTTAAAATCTAGTTAATTTGTTGTCATATAAGATAAGTAATTTCACGAAATTATGTGGCAAAATTTATAAAGGAGTCAAAACTTTTTTAGAGTGTTTAATGGATTTTATAATTCAAGTAAATAATAATTATAACAAGAGGGATTGTTATGGCAAAAGAGAAAGAACATTTAAATATGGTTTTTATCGGACACGTTGACCACGGAAAATCTACTACAGTTGGTAGAATTATGTTTGATGCTGGTGCTGTTGATGAAAACACAATGAGAAAATTAAAAGAAAAAGCAGCTGAGTTAGGAAAAGCAGGATTTGAATTTGCATATGTTATGGATACTCTTAAAGAAGAAAGAGAAAGAGGAGTAACTATAGATGTAAATCACAAAAAATTCGAAACAGAAAAGTATTATTATACTATAATTGATGCTCCAGGACATAGAGATTTTGTTAAAAACATGATTACAGGTGCTTCTCAAGCAGATGCAGCTGTTTTAGTTGTTGCAGCAAATGATGGTGTTAATTCTCAAACAAAAGAGCATGTTGTTTTATCAAAAACAGTAGGATTAAATCAATTTATTATTGCTGTTAATAAAATGGATATGGTTAAATATGATGAGAAGAGATTCTTAGAAGTAAAAGATGAAGTTTCCAAATTATTAAAAATGATGGGAATTGATGCTACAAAAGTAAATTTTGTTCCAATATCATCATTGTTAGGAGATAATGTTGCTAAAAAATCTGAAAATATGCCATGGTATACAGGACCAACATTAGTTGAATCAATGGATATGGTTACTATTCCAGATAAACCAACAAGTTTACCATTAAGATTACCTTTACAAGATGTTTATAGTATTAAAGGTATTGGAGTTGTTCCAGTTGGTAAAGTTGAAACAGGTATATTAAAAGTTGGACAAAAAATTGTTGCGATGCCTGGTAGAGAAGGAACAGGAAAAACAGGAGAAGTTAAATCAATTGAAATGCATCATGAACAATTAAAAGAAGCAAGACCTGGTGACAACGTAGGATTTAACGTTAGAGGTTTTGAAAAGAAAGATGTTGCTAGAGGAGATGTTTTAGGAGAAGTAGGAAATGCTCCAACAGTTGCTAAATCATTCCAAGCTCAAATTATGATTTTGGACCATCCAAGTGTTGTTACAGTTGGTTATACACCAGTATTCCACTTACACACAGCTCAAGTTGCTTGTAGATTTACTAGATTAATCAAAAAGCTAAATCCAAGAACAGGAGAAACAATGGAAGAAAATCCACAATTTTTGAAAAAAGGAGATGCAGCAATAGTTGAAATTACTCCAACAAAACCATTAGTTATCGAAAAGAGAGCAGAAATTCCACAATTAGCAAGATTTGCTATTAGAGATAGTGGATTAACTGTTGCAGCTGGTAACTGTATTGAAGTAGAAAAAGCTTAAGGCTTTTTTTATTTTTTATTTTTATTTTTTAGGTGAAATTGATGAAGCAAATAGCAAGAATAAAGTTATCAGGATTAGACATTAATAAATTAAATGAAATGATTAATAGTATCAAAGAAATAGTTGATAAAACAGGTGTTAGTGTTAGAGGACCAATACCATTACCAACACAAAAATTAAAATTAACAACAAGAAAAAGTCCAAGTGGTGAAGGAAAAGCTTCTTGGGAAAGATACGAAATGAGAATTCATAAAAGATTATTTGATTTAGGAGTTGATGATAGAACGTTGAGATTGATTTTAAGAGTCCCAATTCCAGAAGGAGTAAATATTGAGATTGAATTAATTAATCAGTAAAATTATATTGATTAATATAATTTACTAATATTTGCCGAGGTCGCATAGCCTGGTATTGCGGTCGCCTGGAAAGCGGCTGTCCCCTGGACACGGGAGTTCGAATCTCTCCCTCGGCGTTGTTAATTTATTAACAAAAATAAAATTTGACCAAAGTTGATGAGGTAAAAAAAACTCAACAGCTTCTAAAAGAGGTGTAAAAAATGGCAGAACTATTAATTTCAAATGAAGAATTTTTGAAATACGGAGTACACATCGGTACTAAATATAAAACAAAAGATATGGCTGAATATATTTACATGACAAAGCCAAATGGATTGTCAGTAATGAATATTCCAAAAATAAATGAAAAGATTTTATTAGCAGCAAATATGTTATCAGAATTTTCTCCATCAGAAATATTATTTGTTTCAAGAAGAGAAAATGGATGGAAAAGTGTAACAACAGCATCAAAGATATTAGGTGCAAAATATATCATAGGAAGATATTCCCCAGGATTATTAACTAATGCATCATTGGAAAATTATACTGAAGCAAAAATTATTTTTGCAGTTGATCCATGGCCAGATGCAAATATTATAAAAGATGCTCAAAAAATTGGTATTCCAGTTATTGCAATGTGTGATACTAATAATTTAACAAAAAACGTTGATTTAGTTATTCCAGGAAATAATAAAGGTAAAAAGAGTATAGGTTTAGTTTTATACTTATTAACAAAACTTTATTTACAAAAGAAAGGAGTTGTTAAATCAGATAGTGATTTTAAACATGATGTAGAAGAATTTGCTGGAGAGTAAATTTTTTTATTTATGTTTTTAATTTCTTTAATTTTTTATTTGTGTTTCTTTATAATAATATGATTTCTATTAACTTTAATTTCCTTTTTAAATTTGATTTTATTTTTTCATTTTCTATTTTTTTTCATTTTTTTTTAAAACATTTTGTGTATTGTAAAAATAAATAAATTATTATGTTTTTATAAATATTTTTTCACAGATTTTATATATTAGAAATAAACAATTCATTCTATGATACATAATGAAAAAAATAATATAAAAAGAGATAATAAACAAAAAAGAATAAAATCTTCAAATTTATTTTTATATTTTATTTTATTTACATTTTTTATTTTTACAATATTAAATTCAAATTTAGTTTTTTCATCTTCAATAGAAGTCTTAAAAATTCATTCAGAAAAAATTGATACAAATGAAAATTTTGATTTTGTTTTACAAATAAAAAATCTTGAAAATCAAGATCTAAAATTAAAGATATATGATAATTTAGTTTTTAATAATAATGGTTTAAATATAGAATGTTACGAATTATTTTTACCAAAAAACTCAACAATTGTTTTAAATTATTCTAATATTTATGAGTTTTATTTTAACGTTCCAGGAATATATAAATTAAATTCAACAAAAATAGTATATGATTTAAATGGCATAAAAAAAGAAGAAACAGTATATGAAACAGAAATTGAAGTAATAGGTGAAACAAAGACATCTTCTCAAATTATTAATGTGTATCAATGCGATAATATGAGAAGTATTAATATGCAAACAGTTAGTTCAAATTCAGGAAATTTTATGGTTAATTTAAATTCTGGAGGAATAAATATTAATAATTATAATCCTTTAAAAGAATTAGAAGAATCTAATGACTTAACAACAAAAGAAATATTTAAAAATAATTTACTTGAGACACAAAAAATACAAGATTTAATAAATGAAGAAATTAAAAAAGGTTATAGTTTTGATAGTGTTGATGTAAATGCAATAAATGAAACAACAGGAGTTTTTAATATAATATTCAAAGATATAAGAAATCAAAAAAAAATAATATCTGGAACTAGTGATAATTTAATTATTATAGTAAAGGATGATTCAAAAAAGAAAAGTAATCAATTAATATTACCAATTTTTTTAATATTTTTTTTAATATGGGTATTTTTTTCTATGATTTATTTATTTTTGTTCAAAAAGAAAATAAAAAATGATAATATTGTATGCTTATTTAAGCCAAAATTAAAAAAAGATTTATTGAAATATAGAAATGAAGATATTTTTATTTGTAATAATAATGAAAAGTGTAATGTTAAAGAATTAATAAAAGAAATTTCTGATTTAGAAGAAAAATCTGAAATTGTGACATTTGTAAAAAATAATAAAGATTATATTAATAACGAAGATTATAAAAAATTAATTTATAAAAAACTTAGTAAAAAAGAAATAAAAGAATTAAAAGAAATGATTATATCTTCATTAAAAGATTACAATAAAAAAGTTTAAATAATAGTATTGTAGTATATATAAAAGTATACTATTATGAGGAGATTTTATTGGGAGATGAAGATTATCGATATAATTCTAGTTATGATTCTGGAGGTATGTCAGATCAAGGACAAATTGGAGGTTCGGATGCAATTTTGTCAAATGCTCCTGGCACTATGATTACTATATTATTTATTCTTTATATTGTTTTGTATATTGTAGATGTTTTTTTTAGAATGAATAGAGGTTCTCTTTTCTATATATTTTTTTATTCTTATGTTTTACTTGGAGTATTCATGTTTTTAATGGATTGTTATCGTCCAGGAATGTTTCAATTTAATTTAATTCATTTATTATATATTGTTTTAATAACTCTTTTAATGATATATCTTCCATTAATCTTAAATTTAATTTCTTCAAATAATTATTGGTTTCAAGCATTACTTATAGTTTTGTGTCCAATTTTTTGGTTTTTCTTTTTATTTGTTGAAAAGACATCGTTTTTGTTCAAAATTCAAACATTCTATATGTTTTTTTTATTTATCTTAGCTGCATTTTATATGATTTCAATATTTTCTTTGTCAACACAAATATCAGATGAAATTGAATCAACTTTAAAAGGGACACAACTTGGGATAGGCATTTTTGATGGATTAAAAGAAATAATTACTAATCCTTTTAATAAAATAGTTGATAATACAAAAGATGGTATTGAGCAAGTTCAAAATAATTTAAATAATGAAATATTTTATTTTAAATATGGTTATTATCCAGAAAGTTTAGAATCAACAAAACCAGGAAATCCTCGTTTATTTATTTCTTTTAATGATAGAAATAAAATAATATTTGAAGATTCAGAAGAATCATATTTTGCTTATACAATTAATTTAGAAAATTATGGAAAACCAATAAATATAAGTACAAATTGTTATGTAAAATATAATAATATAGAGTATAATGCTTATATAAAAACTAATTCTCAAAATTCTCAGAATTTATTAACGCACAATTTTAAATTAATTAATGCAGTTCCAATAACATGTTATTATGATTTTAGAAATATAGAAAAACCTAAAACAAATTTAGTTCTATATGTTAATGCAATAATGCATATGGATTCAATGTCTTTGTATAATCCTTATGCAATAATTGATACTGAAGTTATGAATTTAAATCAAGATCCATTAAATTTAGAAGAAAAAAATAGTGTTTCAAATGTTTATCAACCAGGACCAATTGCAATAAATCTTTTAACAAATTTAAATTATATAGTTTTATCAGAAAATGTTGAAAATTCTATTGTCGAAACATTAGAATTAACTTTTGAAAAAAAATGGGAGGGAGATATTGAAAATTTTAGATATGTTTACATAAAAACCCCAAAAGCAATTCCTATAAAACATTCAATAAATACAGGTTATGAATTGATGGATCAAACAAAAATAAAAGAATATTGTATTGATCCTTGTCAAAATTCAAGAGGAGATGTGAAACAATGTGAAAGTCTTTGTGATACAAATAATTATAATTTCTATTCTATTTTAGAAGATGGAATAAAATTATTAAATAATCAAATAAAAATAAGAGATGATAATATTGGAGGTTTTAGATTTATACTTGATACATCAAATCCAAAGGATGCATTAAATTATTTAAAAAAAAATCAAGTATTTTTTTCAGCATATGTTGCATTTGATTATAAAGTTACAAATGATGTTTCATATGAATTAGTGAAATTTGAGAGTGATTAAATGGAATATTATAATTCTATGGATCAAGATTTTTATTCATTAGATAATTTTAATAAAGGTTTTAATTATTCAAATTCTGAATTAATACAATATGGAAATTTAGGTATATCAACAAATGAAAGTCCTCAATTAGGAGGTAATTATGCTTCTCAACTTAGTGTTGGTGGAAGACTAAGAATGGGAGATAAACACATTGAACTTAATTTAGGAGGATATGGAAATGAGCCTGGTGGAGCAGCAACTTATGGAAAAGATGCAAGACAAGCTATTAGAGAAATTTCTAGATCAAATAAAGTTGATTACACAGTTCATGCACCATCAAATATAAAAGGAGTGAATGGATATGATAAAACAGGTTATAATATTTCTCAAGAAAAAGAAATAGAAAAAGTAATAAAAAATACAATAGATTTTGCTGCTGATATTGGTTCTACGGGTGCAATTGTTTTACATTCAGGAGAAGATTCAAGAGATATAAATCAAATTCCAAATATTCAAGGAAAGATAGATGGAAAAATTCCATATAAATTTTCTAATTATTTTTCTGATAAGCAAACAGTTGTAGATCAAATTGTTGATAGAAGGACAGGAAGTTTTATTGGAGAAAATGGAATTAAAGCTGATGATAAAATCATTTTACCAAAATTTCAAACAGATGAAAATGGAAATATTTTACAATTTACAAAAAATGGATTAGAAAAATCAAATATAAAAACTTTTGATTTAGAATCAAGAGATGAGAAAGGAAATTTAGTTCATAAAAAAATACCAATAATTGATTTTACAGACGTTGCAAATTTTTCTAATTTATCAAATGCATCAATAGAATCAAGTAATGGTGACATGCAAACTCAAGAATTAACATATTTTGATGTAGAAAATTTTACAAATCAATATAACAAAATAAATAATAAAAATCATAGTGCAACAGAAATCTTTGCTAAATTAAAATATAAAGATTTGATTAATAATTCTATAGATGATTATAATTATAGATATAATGAATATAATAATTTAAGAAAAAGATGGGATAGATTGATGGAAGCAAAAAAAGCATATGAATCTTTTTATCCAAACTTAGATGAAAAAAATAAAAAAGTTTTTGATATTTTGCAAAATGATTTTAGAGAAGTTCTCCCATCACAATCAAGAAATCCAATTGAATTCATTGAAGAAAAAGAAAAAGAAATAAGATATCAAATGAATAAGATAAAAGATGAAGCAATTAAGAGTAAAGATAATTTTGAAAATTATAGAGAAATATTGAATAATATAGATTCAGCAAATAAATATGCAAGAGAAAAAAGTATTGATAAATATGCTGAATTTGGTTTGTATACAATGCAAAGATCGAAGAATTCTGAATATATGGAAAATAAAGAAAATCCAAATCATCTATTTATTGCACTTGAAAACATATTTCCTGAGTGGGGTTATGGATCTCATCCTGATGAATTAATTGATTTAGTAGAGAAATCAAGAAATAAGATGGTTGAAAAGATAACAAAAAAAGAAGTAGAAAAATATGATGATAAAGGTAATAAAATAGTTGAACAAAACCCTTTTTATAATCCTAATATAACAAAAAAAGATGCAGAAAAATTATCGCAAGAATACATAAAAGCTACTTTAGATTTTCAACATCTTGGTATGTGGAAAAAATATTTTGAACCTATTTATTTAGAAGATAAAAAAAGATTAGAAACAAAAGAAGAAACTGAAAATAGATTTAATCAATGGTATTTAGAACAAATAAAGAAATTAGAAAAATCAAAAGTAATAGGTCATTTACACGTTGCAGATTCTATGGATGAATCTCATCAACATCTACCAGCAGGTCAAGGAGTTTTGCCAATAAAAACAGCAATAAATTATTTAATAAAAAATGGATATGATACAAGTAAATATAAAATAGTTTCAGAAGGATTTCAAGAAGATTCTTCTTTTGGACAAAGTAGAGGAATAACAACTGCTTATAGATATTTTAATCCAAATGCAAGTGTAACAGATGTTACAAGTTTAAATTTTATGAATGTTTCATCTTCAGTTGAAAATTATAGTGGTTCTTCTAATTATGTTACACCAAATTATATGGCTCCATTAAAAAAGGAAAGTTGGAGTGGTTGGTTCGATTTTAGAGGATTATAAAAGTTTCATGAAACAAAAATAGATGTTCAAATTAAAATATTTATAAAAATGTTTCATGAAACAAAAATTGGTAATAAAAATGAATAACAATATTAATAAAATAAAAACTAAACGATTATCAAAGATTTATCAACAAATAATTGGTTTTATGTTTAATTTTAACAAAAATCAGATGATGATATTTATTTTCAAGAAAAATGAAAATTTTTCTATAACAAATTTATTTGTTTTTTTTTCGTTAGATTTGTTTTTTTTAAATGAAGAAAAAAAAATTGTAGATATAAAAAGAAATTTTAAACCTTTTTCAATAATATTTAAACCAAAAGAAAAATACAGATATTTAATTGAAATTCCAAGTTCTTTATTTTTATTAAATGATGTAAAAATCGACGATGAGTTGAAAATATAATTTTACTTGTATACAAGTATACAAATCATAGCCATTGAATTCTTCAATGGTAAGCTTTATATACTAAACCTTTTTCCTCATAAATTGTCGAAATGACATCACCACCATCTCAATAAAGTGCTCAAATGTTTTGTAGACATTTGTAAGGTAGATGTATATTATATAATGCTAAATGCTTATTTTTTTAAGTTTCAAACGTGCGTATTAATTTCCCGTTGATCCTGCGGGAGGATGCGGCTATTGGAGTTCGATTAAGACATGCAAGTTAATCGGTATGAA
>JAQUVJ010000006.1 GCA_028693395.1 Candidatus Nanoarchaeia archaeon
TATACTTGACCATCATTTTTTTTTCTTATTTTTTATATAAAATAATAATTCTATGAATAATTTTATAAAAATAAAAACAAAAATGAAATCAAAAAAAAATCAAAAAGAAAATACTTAGATTTTTTTTTGTAATTTCTTATAAATTTATTTTTTTAATTACTTCTTATAAATAAAAAGATTTATAAATATAAAATTCAAGTATATTTTATATGAAATTTTATAAAATGTTTTTAATTTTAATTTTTACATTTATATTTTTAAATACAAATATTGTTGCACAAAATGATAGTATAATTAATAATACTATTAATGAAACGTTTTTTGAAGAATTATATATATCAAATACAAGTGTAACAAACACAAGTGTAACAAACACAAGTGTAACAAACACAAGTGTAACAAACACAAGTGTAACAAATACAAATGTAACAACAATTTTAAAAGAAAATGAAACAATTTACTTAAATAAAGAATGTATTGATAATTTTGATTGTGGAAATTTTTCATGTGAATATCCTAAAAATATTGTTTATTATTATTCTTTTTATGACAATCAAATTTTAAATTATTATAATGATTCAAAATCTTGTTGTGTAGAAATTTGTACTGAAGAGATCCTTGAAGAATATACATGTGAAAAAGATATAATTTTTGAATACAAAAATGACTTAATAGACGCTTATTTAGAATCTTTAAATTTAAAAAAAAATAATGAAATTTTATTTTATTCAAATACAAAAATACCATTAAATCTATTTTGTGTTGATATTCAAGATTATTTTTATGAAAGCCAAATAAAAGTTGAGAAAAAAGTTTACGATATTGAATATAATGTTTTGTACACATTAATAAGATTATTATCTGAAAATAAAATATTATCAAATCAACCATTGGAATATTATTTAGAAAATTTTATTTCAAATATGACTAATGATTCAAAAGATATATTAAAAATTGGAAGTGATATTACAAATAATGAAGGATATTCAGAATTTGTATATAAAATGGAAAATAAACCATTAAATAATTTTTATTTAACTGTTTCTTATAAAGGTAACAAATCAAATATGATATCTTCAGAAATTAGAAAAATATTATTTATAGTTGAAAAAAATAATGAAATTGAAAAATTAAAAAATATTGATATTAACGATAGTAAAAAATTAAATGAAGATTTTGATTTTAAAGATGTCAGAATTATTGATATAAATAATAATAAAGCAATATCAAATTTTAAAGATTTAGAATCTGAAGAAAATATTTATTTATCAAATGATTCGATAGAATATATTGAACCATTATTTATTGGAAACAAAGTAAAAATTAACAAAATAATCTTTACAGAAAATCAAAAAGATTTTGTTGAAGTACCAATTGAATCTCAGAATGTTAAAATATCAAAAATAGAAAATGATTCAATTGAAATAATTAAGCAAGATGATAATGATTTTTTTAATCAATCAATAAAAGATCTTTTAGACAAATTCAAAAATGAAACTTCTCTTTTTATTGAAAATATAGAAAAACAAAAAGAATTAGAAAATGAATTAAGTGAATCATCAGGAATTTTAAATATAATAAAAAGATATAATTTAAAAAAAGACATAAAAATAGTTGAAGAAATTATTGAAAATTTTAAAAAAGAAGATGTAATTGATTTTATAAAATCAAGTATAAAAGAACATTCTTATGAAACAAAAAAAATAAATTTAGATGAAAATTTAAAAAATGATTCAATGTTGGTTGTTTCATATGAATTAAATGCACCAGAATTAATAGAATCTGTAAAAGTTGAAAATGAAAATATAGTTAAAAAAATTTTGGTATATTCAAATTCAACAATAAATTATGAAAACATAAGAAGTTTTACAACTATAAAAAATACCCATATAGATTTTATAGATTTCTTTTATATTAACGAAAATCAAGAAAAAATTAGTATAAAAGAAAATGAAGATTATGACTTACAATTTATTGATACAGATAAAGATGGTCTTGTTGATTTAATATCATGGATTGTTCCACATTTATCATTTAAAGAATTTGAAGTAATTTCATATAAAGAAGATTTAAGATACAATACTAGTTATTCAGGAAATACTTTTACAATTGATATGTTTATATTTGAAGATACAAATATATCAATAAATACAGATTCAAATAGTATATTAAATCAACCTGTTAAAGTTTTTTCAGGATTAGATCAAGATTCAATGATTGAAAGAGGATATAATATTGGAAGCAATCTATATAAACAAATAACAATTAATGATGTTTCAAAAAATAATTATTTAAGAATAGAATATAAGTTATCAGGAACAGAAGATGTTTTATTTAACATTCAAAGTTTAAATAATTTATTACAAGTAGAATCAAAAAGAAAATTTGTTCAAGAATCATTTTCATATGATTTAGAATCAGAAAACAATAAAATAAGATTTAAAACTTGTTCTTTTGATGATTTTTTTATGGATTGTTTAAAAAGTGAAACATCAGTAAATAATAAAGGATTAGAATTAGATTTTATAAATAATAATCAAATAACAAAACAAATTACAATACCTAAAAATATAGATATATTAAATTTCTTATTGAATTTAGATGTTAATTATGAAAAATCAATTTCAGAAATAAGTTATTCACCTTATTCAAGTTCCGATGTTGGATTTGAAATTTTTGAAGATCAAAACAAATTGGTGATGTATAAATATAGAACATTGGAAATTTATGATTTAGTATCTAACTCATCAATTTATTCAGAATTAAAATCAAGTTCAATTAAAAAAATATTAAAATATTCAAATTATTTTTATTTAATAGATAGTGATGGAATATATTTTTATGATTTAAATGGAAATTTATTAGCATCTAATAATCAAGTTTCAATACCACAGGATTTTAAGATAGGAAAATTTGAAAATTTAATTTCAATATATAATTCATCTTCACAAAATAATATATTAAGTTTAAATAATAGTGAAGCAGTTTTTGATTTATCAAAAATTAATTCCTTTGATGATTATGGTAGATGTTATGTAGAATTTAAGGTAAATAATAACAATAATTTAATAAATTCTCAACTTCAAGTTAGTTTAGATTCTAACATTTACAACTTTAATTCTTTAATTAATTTAAGTAGTCAAAAAGAAATTTATTATGGATCAAATAATTTTTATCCATATTATTTTATAGATCAAGGATTTAGTGCAAATTTATCGGTTAATAAAGATTTATTAAATCCTTCAGATTGTTTGTTAGGATTACCAATTTATAAAATAGGAAACCCTTCAACTTTTAATATAAAAACAATTAATGATGATATTGTTGTTAATTCAAATCAAATACCAGAATTTAACAATAACAATATTTTAACAGCAAATAATTTTAGTGTAAATAAGTTTTCCACATCACAAGAATTAAATGTTGGTTATGACAATTCATTCTTTAATGATGCACAAAATTGTTATTTAGAATTTAATATAAATAAATATAACAATCCATCTTCATTATCATTTGAATTAAATAATAATATATATAACATTAGTTTATTAAATTATAATTCGAATTCTATAAAAGAATTATTAGGTCATAGTCTTGAAAATAAATTATTATCCTCAAACTTTTATGAAATTGAAATTAATGATATAGAAGATTTTTCAGGTTCAAAATGTTATCTTTATAGTTACATAAATTCATATGGAGATACAAATGGAAATTTATTTGAAATAAATATTAGTAATTCACAAAAAACAGAAAATGTTTTTTCATCTACAACATTAGAAGGTTTAGAGGATTACAATAAAAATTTTATATTACTTAATTCAATAACAGAAACTGATTTTGTAAATTTTAAAATTGATAATTTAACAGAAGCACATTTTACATATGATATTTTAAAATCAGGAATATATTCATTTAATAATGAAGTAAAATCAAATCAATGTTTTGTTTCTTTTGAAGTTTGTTCAAAAGGTAGTCCAGGAGAATTATCTTTGATTGTTAGTGGTCAAAAAAAATCAAGTAAAGAATATACTTCATTAGGAAATTGTGATGAATCAGATTTTAAAAAAGTTTATTATGAAGTTTCATGTAATGATCTAAAACAAGATACTGATTTGATTTTATCTTGTGCTTTAGACCAATGTAATTCTAATAACTATTATCAAATAAAATCATTTAAAAATTTAAATTACGGAAAATCAAAAGAATTTATTAGAGGAAGTGGTCCTCAAGTTTATAATCATGAATTTAATATTGAAATATTAGCAAACGATTCATATTATTCTACAGAATTAATAACAGAATTTGATTGTAATTTAATAGAAAATGAAAGTATTATTTCTTATTATTTTGAAAATAATCAAGATGGAGGTTATGGTTTAATTGGTTCTTCAAAAAGCACATTAGATTATAATTTATATGAAAATGATATTTTGAAAACAGAAGGAATTAAATTTAAAATTTATACAAACAAATCTTTAGAAAAAGATAAAATAATAGAATATATTGATTGTAATGATTTAAAAAATGATAATGAAATAAGATTTTTAGAAAATTCGCAAAATTCATATGCAAACATATTAGGAGATAATTCAAATCCATTTTTAAAGATTAATAAATACAATAATGAAATTTATACTTATTTTAAACTTTCATGTGATAATTTATTTATGAATAATTTTGAATTAAATTTTTCAAATAATGATGAAGAAAACAAATATTTAGTATTATTTGATTATGAAACATCAGGAGTAAAAATTAATTCAAACCCTATAAATTATGGTGCAGATTTCAAAATAAAAACAAATAATACAAAAAATTATCAAAAAATATCATATGAACTTGATTGTAATCTATTGGATACTTCATCTAATCTAAAATTATCATGTCCAACTTGTGATGATAATTCTTATTATAATGTAATTATGGATGAAGATGAACCTTCAATAAACTTTTATGGTATTCAAAGTCAAGGTAATGATAACATATTAATAAAAGATTTATCAAATAATTTTTATTTATTAGATGCTTCTTTAAATAATTTAAAAAATTATTTAGGATTTTCATCAATTCAATATGAATTAGAGGATATTGACTCAAGTTCAGGTGATGAATTATTGATATTAGATTCTTCAGGTTTTAAATTATATGATAATAAATTAGAATTAAAAAATTCAATAACAGAAATGTATAATAATAAACAATTTATTTTAGATCAAAACTATATATATATTTTAACAGGAAATAATCAAATACAAAAATATAACAAAACAACTTTTGAAAACGTAGCAAATTTTAGTATTAATTCAGAATACAATATTAAAAAAATAAAACAAGGTTTTTTTAGAGGAAATAGTGGTTTTTTCATATCTTATCTAGCAATAGATAATTATTTAGGTTTTTTTGATAATTCTTTTAACGAAATAGAAAAAATAAATGTAGATATCTTAGGAGATTTTTATTCTTATTCAAATTCAAATAAAATTTTCTTTTTATCAGATAAATTAAAACTTGTTGATTTTGGAAAAAGTGATGTAAATTTATCAATAAATGGTGATTTAATAAAGACTTATATAATGGATTCAGAAATATTAATTAATGAAACTTACTCTGGATCTTTTATTTCAAATATTTCAAATTTTTTAGGAACGAATTGTATAAATGATTGGTGTACCATTGATTTTGAAATAGAATCAACAAATAATTTAATTATAAAAGATTTTGAAATAAAATTTGATTATAAATTATATGATAAAATATTGTTAGAAGAGGCAGAATATAAATGGTCAAAAACTGATTATGTATCAGAAGATGAAGAATTATTTTTTGAAGCGTATCCATTAAATTATTTATATTCTGAAATGCCAGTATTAATTAATATATTATATCATACATTTTTTTCTGAACCTTATTCACAATATGATATTTATGGTAGATTATTGTTTGAATTATCTAAATGTAATGTTAATAGTAGAACTATGTATTTAGAAACATGTAACTCACAATTTTATTTGAATAATCAAAATAGAAAAACAGACTATATTTGGTATAATATGAGTAACAAAGTAAAACCTTTTTCAATTGAGACATTCAATGGACAAGAAGGTTCTATGAATTATGTTGGAAAAATAATTAAAAGAATTACAAGTTATAATCAAGAAGTATTTACTAATGTAAAATTAAATATAGAATTAGAAAATGAAAGTTTATATGAAGGTAAAAGAAATTTTTATATTAAATATAATGAAACAAATAAGATAAAAATAGAAGAAATTCAAAATTGTTCTATTGGTTTTGAAGAAAAAATATTTAACATAGATGGAATTGATTATAAATTTAAATTATGTGATAAAATTGAAAATAATAGTTATTTTGTTGAAATAATTCAACCAATTTTAAATTATTCAAATGCTTTTTTATCAAATATGACTTATGCTCTTTATTATGAAAATAATTTAGCACCTGAAGTTATTGATTTTAATGTAAATGTAACGCAAGAATATTATGGAAATGAAATAGGATTTAATGCATCAATTATGGATTTAGAATTAGATAATATTTCAATAAAATTACAATTTAACAGACAAGTCTTTGGAGATTTAGGATGGACAACAATTAAAGAATACAATTTTTCAAATCCTTTAGGTTTATTAAATATTTCAAATGAAGATATATTTTACAATTTATCTTCAAATTTAATTGAAGAATCAAACGATGGAAATGTTAGATTTAGAATTATTGTAAATGACAGAAATGCAACAAATTACAAACATGATGAGTGGACAAATTCATCAGAAATAATAGTTAAAGTTATTAAACATAATTTATCAATTAATGTAAATTTTGATTCAAAAAAATACCTTTATAATATAGAAGTATACGATGAAAACATAGGAGATTTAATTTCAAAACCACAAATAGTATCTTTATATAATAATAATGATTTATACAATTCCATAACACTTGTAAATGGTAATGGAAGTTTTAACATAAATTCAACATTTTTTGGAATATTTGATCCAAAAATAATAATAGAAAGTTCAAATGAATTTACTTATTATGAAAAAGAATTTGAAGATTTTAATGTTGTTAGAAGATTAGATCTAAGAGTAGAAAGTGACACTGATTTAATTATAGGTCAAGAAAATAATATTAAAATATCAATAAAAGATTATGACAATCAAAGTTTGGTTATTGAAAATCAAAGCGAATTGGAAGGATTTATTTTGATGATTAGTAAAGTTGGAAATGCATCAAATTATCAATTAGTAAATATACCTTATAATATAACTACAGGTTTAGCACAAACAAATTTTAATCTAAGTTGTTTAGATAGTGGTCTTTATAGTATATCAATTAATTCTATGGTTGGTACAATTTTTACAAATTCAAGTTATAATTTTGTAGATTTATCAAGTGATTTTTATAAATATTTAAAATTAAAATTAAACCTATCAAAAACAATTGTAAGATATCAAGATTCATATGGAGAAGGTATATTATTAAAAAATGAAGATGAAATAGAAGTAAAAGTAGGTAATAGATATTATTTAACTATAACAAACTTAAATGATACAATAGAAAATTGTGATAATTATCAAGGAGATTTGAGTAGTTTTTATTGGAATATTATAACATCAGATTCAGAATCAAAGATAAATCAAAAAAATATTGAACAATATATTAGTGCAGAATCTTCAGGAAACATTAATTTAATTTTTAATAATTCAGATACAAACAGATATCAAATCATTGATTCATTCCAAACATCATTAAAATTATCTAGTTATATAAAATTAATAATGGATTTACCTTCTCAATTAAATAGAAGTTTAAATTCTATAAATCCAAATTTAGATATAAATGTAGAAATTGTTACAGATGAAGGTTTAAAAATTAATGAATCTCCAATAAAAGATAATTACAATTTATTAGAATGTAATTTCTATATAAAAAAGAATAATCAAGAATATGAAATATTAGGTCAAAGTAGTGTTGATGATAATGGAGAATGTAGTTTATCAAAAACAATGGATTGTTCATTTATTCCTGAAGAATATAATATATATGTAAATATTTCTAATATAAGTTTACTAGAAAACACTTCATTTGGTCTTGATATGGATGAAATAAATAAAGATTTTGTATTAAAAGATCAAAATTTAAATTTAACAATTGAGGGAATAAATGAAGAATATTTTTGGGGTGAAGAAATAAGATTAAATCAAATAGATTTTAAAGATTCTTGTAATTCATTTAATGATAGAATTTCTCCAAAATTATTAATAAGAGATTTAGATACAACTTCATCTTTTGATTTTTATATATCAGAAGATTCATCTTATATTATTAGTGATCAAATTTATGGAAATACAAATTTAAGTTTTACATTAAATGCTCCTTATTATAATTTTACAACATCAGAAAAAATTCCAATAAATGTAAGTAGATATTATAAAATAAAATCATTAACAGGACCTTATTATATAAATTTAGGAAATAATCAATATTCATGTTCAATTTCAATTATTGATTCATACAATTCAAGACAAGATTTCAGAACAAGTAAAGAAAATATTTCAGTAAAATTTTATTTAAATAATAATGAGTCTGATTATGTTATTTCGCAAACTAACAATTTAGGAGTTGCAACTGCAACACTAAATATTCAGAATTCAGGTATGAATAAAATATATTGTAAAATTGAAGATAATTCAACAAAGATGCTTTATATTTATGATAATGTTTCATCTATAAAAACATTTAATTCAGTAATAGCAGATAGTTTAATAATTGATGATTTGTTTGCAAATAATAGAGAATATTCTTATTCATCAACGGTTGCAGATAGTTGTAGAAATTTTATTGCAACAAGTAAAGATGAATTTAATGAATTGACGGTTTTTAGACAAGATGTTCCTTATAAATTAAATGAAGTAGGAGAAGATTTGCATTATTATGATGAACCAAATGCAGTTTATATTGGAGCTAATGTTAAAGTTTTAAATGTAGAAACAATGCAACCAGAAGTAATTGATAATGTTACTTTATACTTAAACATAAGTAAAAATGGTGTTTTTTATAAACAATTAAGTTGTAAAGTTGATTTAGATAAATTTAATTCTAATCAACATATAAATTATACAAGAAGTCCAAATGAAATTGTTGCTAATTATTGTGATGACTATTATACAAATTATTCTTGTATAATAAAATGGGAAATGGATAGTTCAATGAATGTTGGTTCATATAATTTATCTGTTTATGCTTATTTAAATGGAGTTCAATCTCCAGTTCATTATTTAGACAAAACAGTTGATGTATATGGATATTTAATATCTTCAATAAATCAATCAACTAAAGACTATTTAACTCAAAAGACATTTACAAATTCAACAGTAAAATTAAATGCTATAATTTTTGATGATTCTGGATTAAATCTAATGAATCATCCAAACTTAACAATTCAATGGAGATACGCAATAGATGAAAATTCATTTTGGAATATCGGTCAAGGAGATGGTTTTGAATGGAATTTGTCATTACAACCTGCACAGGATTATAGATATTATGATATGGATACTTATAAAGGATCAGCAAGTACTGTTTGGTTATATTCTTATGCACCATATTATGTAAATACTGATTATTATATTAATGGAAGTACAAAACCTTATGAAACAATAAAATTTAAAAAATATGATGAAGTTTATAGAATGGAATTAACAAAATATAGACCTTATCATTATTTATATCAATTTGTTGCAAAGCAAAATATTGGTGCATCATTTTATTCTTTACCAGGACAAACAAAATTGGAATATGATAAAGATACAGGTGATTTAGATATATATTGTAGACCAATTTGGGTAAAATCAGATGGAACAAATAATTCAATATCTTTGTCATATAATATGGCAATTAATTGTTTAAATTGTAATGAAAGTGGAAATAACGAATCATTATCAGTTCCAATTTTGAATGTTGATGGAATTTATTTAGCAAAGAGAACATTTAATTGGTCAAAAGAAGGAGATAATAAAGAATATAATTTCACTTGTGAATTTGTAAATAATTCAATATATTATTCAGTAGGTTCCAAAACACAACAATATAAAATATATAGTTACTTAGGAAGTGGAGAAGGAAATTGTAATAATGATAATTTTTGTAATATAACAATGGGAGAATCTTGCGGAGGATGTCCAAGTGATTGTGATATTGATATATGGATGACTAGTTTAAATAATACATTAGGAGAATCAGCAGGACTATTTTATAAATTTCCATTAGGCTATTGGAATTATAATAGAACAATTTGGAATAATTCTGCAGGACAAATAAATCAATTTGAAAATTTTACATATAGAACTGAAGAAGTAGGTATGGATTATTCTTGTGGATGTAATTTTGATGGAGTATGTAATCCAACTTACGAAAATGCACTAACTTGTGAAGATTGTACATCATCTTCAACTGTTTATGCAACAGGAGTTGGTGAAAATGGAATTTTTGAAATAAGAAAGAAAGTAAATGATGAAAGAGATCATTATTTAAAATCCACAGAAGAAGTTTATTTAAATTTGTATATGTCTTATTATGAATTAGGAACAAAACCAAATAGATTAGAATTATTAGGAACAGAAAATTCTTTTAATCAAACCTTTACTATTACAGTTGTTGATAGTAAAATTAAAATAGAAAGAGATCAATTATTTTTCACAATACCATCCACAACTAATTTAACAATTAATTTGTATCATGATGTTGAAGGTCAGAAATTTTCATTAAATAGTTCAGAAGATATAAGGGTAATAATAGATGATGATATTCCAACAGTTGATAGTTTTAATATAATCGGAGGATTAGGAGATAATTCAAATGTTTTTGGATCTTTAAAAAGTACTTTTGGAATTGAAGTAAATGTAAATGAAACTCCTATCACAATTGAAAAAGTAGAAATTGATATTGGAAATGGTTATAATAATTTAACTTTTGATTCAGCACGTGAACTTTATGAAAAAGAAAGTATAATAACTAATCAAACAGGTTCAAATGTTCCAGTTACATTAAGAATTATTGATCAAGCAGGAAATGTATATTTAAATAATATTTCTTATTATCAAATAGACAATATTCCACCTCAAATTACTAATTATTTTGTTGAATACAAAGGAATAATTTCTAGTTTTCAAAAAAATGAAATAGACAATATTGTTATATGTGATGGTTGTAAAATAAATGTTTCATTTGATGCAATAGATACCCCTCAAGTATTATTAGATAGTACTTCGGCAAAAATTAATAATAACATAGCTTTTCTTCTTGGAGGAAGTTATAGATATGAAAATATTTCATTATCTGGTGATGCATCAAAACCAATTACATTAAATATTAATGATTTATTTGGAAATATTAATCAAACAATTTTTAATATAAAAATAGATACAGGATTACCTGTAATCAATTCTTTTGTAGCAAATTCAACAATTTTAAAATCTCATGATATGGTTTTAATTTCATATAATGTTCAAGAAGGAGCTTCTACTTATGTTACAAATTTAGATACAGTAATTATTTCAAATTCAACTCATGTATTTTATGAAAAAAATAATATAAACACTTTAAGTGATATAGATTCTTTCGTTTTCGAAATTAATAAAACAGAAACTTTAACTTTAACTGTTAAAGATGTTGCAGGAAATATAATAACATCTCAAAATTTAAATTTAGTTATTGATGATACCAAACCAGGATTTATAAATTACCCTACAAATAATTCTTGGATAATAAATAATAATTCAAAATCAATAGATTTATCATTTACGATTTATGAATTTAATTTAAATATTTCATCAGTAAAATATAAAATAGATTCAGGAGAATTACAAACACCAATATTAGTATCATCTAATAGTCCAAACATTAATTTTGAAATTCCAATTGTTCAATCAGAAGGTATTGAAAATACTAATTATAAGATTACAATTGTTGCAACAGATTTAGCAAATAATCAAAATCAAACAGAATTAAATTATAAAATTGATACAAAACCACCAATATTATCTAGTGTTTTTCCAGAAAATTACACTACAAATCAAGCTAATTTTAACGTTGAAGTTAATTATACAGAAAATCAATTAAATAAAATAAAATTAAATACAAATACATTTACAGGATGTACAAATGGAACATCATCATGTTCAATTTTATTTACTACATCAACAACAGATCGTGCAGATAGTTTTACAATAGAAGTTGAAGATTTAGCAGGTAACAAAGTTCAACAAACTATAAATTATAAAAAAGATACAATGGCACCTCAAGTATCTATTCTTGAACCAGCTTGGAATTCATATTTAAGAGGTTCTTTTTTAATGAATTTCTCAATAGATGATGTTGGAGATGAATTTGATTCATATATATTAAAAATAAATGGAATTGAAAAAGATACATATAAAGGAATTGAAGGAAATTTTAATTTTCTTATAGATACAACACTATACCCTTCAAATCAAAATAACATTTCAATAATTGCTAATGATTCATTAAATCAAATAGCATCAAATAATATGACTTACATATTTGATAATATAAAACCAGAAATTAATCAATATTATATTAATGATTCAATTGTCAAAACAAATCAATCAGTAACAATTGGATTAAATTTAAGTGATAATATTTTATTAAAAACATTAAAGTGTAATGATATTATACAAAAAGATAACATTAATTCAAACACATTAAATTTTATAAATTCATCTTTTAAGATAACATCTAATCAAATAAATTGTATTGTTATAGATTATTCAGGTAATTCTGAAGAAGTAGTAATTAATTATGTTTTAGATGATATAATGCCATATTATTCTATTAAAACAAATATAACAAAAATAGATAATAATTATTATTCAAGAAGTGATCAAAATATTGATTTTATTGTAAATATTAGTGATGATGATGGACTTACAGGAGGAATAAAATATGCAATATTAAGTAGATTATCTAATATTTATCCTTTTAGTGATTTTTCAGGAAGTGACTCTTCTGAAATTCAAAAGATTATGAGTAAAAAACTATCTGATTTTGATTGTAATATAGATGGTGATTGTGATATATTTTTTGAAATTTCTGATGAAGCTGATAATAGTTTAATGACTTTCATAACAAGAATTGTAGATAATACACCACCAAGTATATCATCTGGTAGTTTTGTAGATAATTATATTAATTCAAGCCAATATGTAAATTTATCATTTACACTTCAAGAAACAAATTTTTATAACATGACAATAAATGATGAGATAGTTGAAAAAACAATAGATAATACATATAATTATTATAAATTATCTTCATTAGTTCCAGGAAATTCCAATGAATCATTAGGAAAAAAAATAACAGTAAAAGTTTTTGATAAAGCTTTTAATTATATGGAATATCAATTTAATTATACGCAAGAAGACACTTTACCACAAATTTCTGTATATCTAAATAAATATCTAAATCCAAATGATCAATATAGAATAAATGCTAATGTAACAGACACACCATCTAATAATGTTCATAATGTTTCATATTTAAATAATTTATTTACAAAAACAGAATCAAATTCATGGATATCAAATTTTTTAAAATTTAATTTTAGCCAATCAAATTATTACAACATTACAATAAAATCAAGTGATGCAGCTTCAAATATTAATGAAGTTAAATATGAAATATATTTTGATAAGGATAAACCAACAATTAATTCAATTCAATTTAGTAATGAATATAATATTTCAAGCACATTAAAACCAATAAATATAACCGCAAGTTTTGATGATAATTTTGTAGATAATGAAAAAATATTATCAAAAGTTTATTTGTTAAAAAATGAAGTTACTGAAGTTGATATAACTGATGACTTTAATCAAACTACAAAAGTATTGAAAAAAGAATTAAGTATGTCTTATTTAAATTGTCAACCAAATCAAAATTGTTATTTTAAATTAAAAATATCAGATTTAGCAGGAAATAATGAAACATCATCAAGATTATCAGTGTATTTTGATAATGTTGCACCACTTATAGATTTGACAAGTTTTCAAATAGATGATTTAACAAAAGTCGAAAATAATTATTACATGAAAACATCATCATCTCATAATATATCATTTAAATTAATAGGTGATGAAGATAATTCAAGTATAAAATATTTTAAATTAAATCATTCAGGAAATCAATATCAATTAGAATATAAAAATTTAAGATGGCGTTTAGATAATATAAATATTCAAAATCAAAATTTTATATTTGATATAAGAGATTTAGCTGATTTAGATAATTTAGATAAATCCTCAAAAACATTTACACAAATAAAATTAGATGATACAAATCCAACTTTAATAAATTTTAGTGCTAAGAAAGAATCAGAAGCAGTATTTATTAATAATGGAACGCATTATTTCAATTCAAATTCAGATTATTTCTTTTCTGCATTAGTAAATGATAATATTCAACCAAATCAAACATTAAATGTTTCATTAAATTATACTCAAGTAGTTAATTTTATACCAAAACCAGCAAATAATGGTGTTTATGAAATTTTTAATACAAAAATGTCACAATTAGGATTTGCAACAGATTTTAATGGATATCAAAATATTACAATATTAACAAAAGATTATGCAGGAAATTATAATATAACAAAAATACCAGTATATATTGATAATACAAATCCAATAATAGATAGAAATTCATTTGTTTTAGGTTCATCAACTGCAATTTTTAATTCAGATCAATCACCTTTAGGATTTTCTATATTAAATACAACATTCCCTGATGCAAATGTAACATTTGAAATAAATGCAAATGATTTTTCAGGAATTAAAAAAATAGAAGGAGAAATTTATCAATTTACAAATACATCAAATAATCATCAATTTGAATTTGAATTTGAAGATGGAAAATACAAATATATTTTTCAAGCAATAGAATATTTAAGTGCTCCAATAGAAGGTGTATTTATTTTAAAAATAAAAGCATACGATAATGTTTATAATTATATTGAAGAAAATTTTTCATTTGCTTATGCAATAGAACCACCAGTAGTTTCAATGTATGAATTTAGTCAAGAACATATTGAAACAAATAAAGAATTTAATTTTACAGCAATACAAGCAATTGATAATACAATAGCAATTAATAAATTTAGATTTATAGTTACATATAATGGAACTGAAGAAATATTTTTACCAACACATATGAAAACAAGAACAGGTGAATTTGTTCCTTTTACCGATTTTATTTTAGATTCATATGCAAGAATAGGAACACCAATAACTCATTTCAAATTTAATTATACTCCAAAATATAATGGAGAATATGAAATAAAATATAACATGACAAATGTTGCAGAAGTACCAAGCGTTGATGAATTAAATAATAATTCATTATTTATATCTACAGGAAAAATAAATATAGATGAATTTATTGTTGACATTAATTTTGATAAATGTAATAATATTAATTGTTATTATAACCAAGCAAATGATACGATTGTATTAAATAATATTACAAAATATGATTTATCAAATTTTTCAATAAATATGACTTATGAAAACGATGCAAATGTAACAATGTATCAATTAAGTATGGATACATTAATGTCAACTGGTGTTGAAGTAAATGAATCTCAAAAAGAAATAGGAACTCTTTTAAGTAAATCAAACCAGAAAATATCATTAAATTATTTGATTGATAATAAAAAGATACCATCAACAAATGTTGAGGAATTTAACATTAAGTTTAAATGGTATAATCCTGATAAAACAAGTGTAGATATAATAAAAACATTTAAAGTTTTTATAAATAATAGTTATTTTTATGAAATCATAGGAAATAATTCAGAATATAATATAGAAACAAATGAAGAATTTGAGATTGCAACATTAAGATTAGATAATATAGGAAATAGCCAATTAACTAATATAAAAATAGATTATAATAAAGAACACGAAGATAAATTAAATGTTTCAGTATTAACAAAATCAATAAATCTTCCAAGATTATCCTCTAAGAATTTATCTATAAATATAACACCAAAAGAAGTTGGAATATATAATATTTCATTTAATGTTACATATTTAGGAAAAGTAAATGTAATAAATGTAACAATAAATACAAAGTCTTTATCAAGGATTATTGTACAAAATTCATCATATGAAACAATAAATAGAACAAATAAAGAATATAATCTAACATGTGTTGTGCAAGATAATGTAACAAATAATAATATTTCAAATTATAATGTAAGTTTAAGATGGTTAGAAGGAGCAATTGCAAATTTAATCTCACAAAACAAATTAGAAACAAATGAATCAGGAGTTGCTGTTTTTAAAATAAATATTTCAGAAATTCCAGTTGGAAATAACACATTTTTTTGTGAAATAGAAGATAATGATAGATATGAAGCAAATCCGGAATATAGTAGTGCTAATAAAACAATTAACTTTTTAGGAAATATTAGAGAAATCGAAATTAATAGAATTGTAAATTCGGAAAAAATATACTGGAGCGATTATAATACATATAATTATACAAAAATGAGAGTAACAGTAAAAGATGAAAATTTAGATCCTATAATAAATTCCAATGTTACATTTAAATCAAATTTTTCAACAGGAATTTTTTCAGAATACTTTTCATGTATAACAAATTCCTTAGGACAATGTGATTATGATTTTAATCCTTCAATAAATCAATCAGGTTTATATTTATTCAATGTAAGTGCAAAAGCATTAAATTATAATTTAAATTATTCAAACATAAGTATATATGTATCAGGAGGAATCCATATTGTATTAGATTCACCAATAGAAAAACAAAATTTAACTTATAATCAATCATATAATTTTTCAATTAGAGTTTTAGATGAAAATAATACAGAAATATTAAATCCATTATCAAATTCAGATATACTTTGGAAAATTTATAATCCATCAAATGATTCATCATTTATTTTAAATAATTCATCACTTAATTTTACATGGAAAGTAAATGATTCAGCAATATTAGGATTAAATAAAATAAATATTACTGTTAATAACAGTGAAGAAGAGGACAATAAATTATTTGAAATTGGTTTTATAAAAGATTCAATAACTATGTTGTGGAAATTAAACAACACTATTTCAAGAGACGAAATAGATGGGTATGATAATTTCATAAATTTGATTATGAATATTGGAGATTATTCAGATCCAATAAATAATTCAATTGTTAAATTATTATTTAAGAACAATAATTTTCAAATAACACAAAACACAAATGAAGTTGGATTTGTAAATTTTGAAATAAATAATTCAGTAAATAACTTTAAAGATATATTTAAATTAGGAAATGAACAAGTAGATGTAGAAGTATCAAAAGAAAATTATGTAACAAAGAAATTTATTAATTTATTTAATTTATTAATTTATGGATATATAGAACCAAAATGGGTAAGTCCTATTGAATCAAAATATTTAAATGAAATAAACACAGGATTTTTTAATTTAGATTTGAGATTGGAAGAATACACAAATAAAAATTTATTAAATAATAGTTATGAATTTAAATTATATGAATATTATCCTGCAGTATTACCATTTTATAATGTAACATTAGAAAATAATTTTAATAACATTGATAATATTAGTGAATTTAATGTATCTCCAGGTAATCATGTTTATGAATTAGATTTAGATTTAAAGGACATAAATTCATATGAATACTTTTTTGATTTTGATGATGATAAATTAAATGTTACATTAGAATTTAGATATAGTAATATAAATTCATCATCAATAATGAAAGTTTTATCACAATTAACAAATTTTTCTCTTTCAAATAAAAATATAAATAAAATATACATGTATATTAATAACTCCTTATCAGAAGATTCATTAGTAAAAATAAATAAATTTAATATTTATTCAACAGAGTATAATAAAATAGTACCATATGGTTATACTCATATATTAGGATTGAACGATTACAACTCTTTAGATGTATCTATGAGTTATAATAAATATAATAGACCTGTTAGTTTTTATTTAAATAAAGCACAAATAGAAAATGAAATAGAAGCTATTAATATTTACAGCAATATTCCTTCAGATAATAATTTTACATTTTCAAAGAATATATCATATAATTGTTATAATGATAATTGTTTAAATTTAACTTTAAATAATTATTCAAAAGGAAATCCTTCATTTAATTACGTTAACATTGTGAAATCCTTTGAAAATTCACTAAATTTATCAGAATATGAATATATCTATATTCCAATTAAATATGATAATGAATCTTTATCAAATTTCAATAGAATGTATGTTGAATTACAATTAGAAACAGATTTAGGTATTTATTATACTAGTTCATTAGAAGAATATAGTATAAATGAATATTACAAAGATGGATGGTATTTATTTGGATTAAATATTTCGTCAAATTCAAATGGATTTATTGAGTATTTTGGTAATAAAAATATGAATAAAGTAACTAGAATGACAATTTCTCTATATGAAATATTTGAAGATAAAACAAACTCATCAATTTTAATTGACTCTCCAATATTAGTTGATACAGATATTAAGTTTGTTAATGGAACAATTAGTTTACCATATTATCCTGTAGATTATGTTGATGTATATATGAATTTATCAATAGAAGATAAAGATCATTTTATAATATATAATGAATCAAAAACAGATAATTTATTTAAAATTATAAATGCTGGAATAACTCAAGATGATGGAATGGTTAATCTTCCAGAAATAGGTTCAGAAGGTGGAGAAGAAGAATTGCAAACTACTGGAATTTCAGTAGAATCATTTGAATTAAATAAATTAGATTTAGATTATTATGTTGTTAAAAATACATCAGGACTATTGAGTCAAATAGAAATAACTAATTTGTTATCTAATGAACAAAATATAACACTTGATACATCAAAATCAAATGTAATTTATACAGCTCTTGGAGAAAACATTACAACAATTTCTTTATATCCAGGTCAAAAAGGAATTGTAGATATCTTTTATAACATATCAAACAAATCTCAAAACGAATATAAGGAACCAAGTGCACTAATAATAAGAAGTAGTGAAAATGAAAAACAAGTATTAGAATTAAATATGAAAACATTGGAGTTATATACAAATTTAACAAATCCAATAAGTAATAATGAGGAGTCAAAATATTCCAATTTAAAATATCAAGATATTATAGAGTTAAAATTAAACACTCATTTTAATGGAAGTTTTTTAAATATTACAGATAATGTAGAATATTCAATTTATTTAAATAATAATTTTTCACAAGAATGTTTAATAAAAGAAATAGGTGCTTCAACAGACTTATTTAGCAATATTTTAATAAATTGTACATTACCAAGAAATATAGAAAACATATTAATAAACAATATCTCAGTTTATTCAAAAATAAAAGACAATTTTGAAGATTTTGAAACATCTGGATACAAAATATCAGATTCAATAAACTCAATTAGATACAAAGATATAAGAAAACCAAACATAAACAATGTTGATATTCAATATTTTAATGATACGAGAATTAATGTTTCATATAATTTATCAGATAATTCAAAAATAAATAAAGTCTATTATCAGATATTAAATTATGCTGATACAAATAACACAAATATTGTATATAATACTTCGATAGTAAACAATACAATAAAAGATGAAGATTTCATATATTTTGAATTAAACAAATCACAATCATTATATGATTTAGAATTAAAATTATCAAATATAAATGCATCAAATCTTTCAATAAAAATTAATAATGAAGAATTTGAAAAATATTTAGGAAATTTAAGTAATAATATTAAATTTTATCATAATTCAGAAATTTTAGATAAAATAATATTTGATTCAAGAGAAGAATTATTTTATTTATTAGTTCCTGATTATTCAACAAAAATTAATTTTTCATTAAATATAAGACCAATAAAAGAAAACATATTATTATCTAATTTTAATAAATATATAACGGATAATTATCTTTTATTATCTTCAAGATTTGAAGAAATATCATATTTGTATAAAAATGAAGATGTTTTTGGACAAAACGAATCAAAAGAACCAATAATTACATTTAATCAAAGATTTGATTCGTTAATTGAAAATCAAGATAAAATAATATTAATAAATGACAATGGTATTTTTGAATTAGATGTTTCAGAAGAAAATTTAATTAATTTAAATTTAGAAAATTATTATAATTATACAATTAATTTTTCAACAATAAATGCTCAAAACATTACTGTTAATAATTTTACAACATATAATTCAAATATGTTAAATAATTTTAATTTTTCAAATTTAATTTTTAATTCAAGTATTTTAACAAGTGGATTAAATAATTTTTCACCAATTAGAATTAATAATACTTTCCAAAATATATCAAATACTTCAATCATAAAAATAAATGTAAATAAAACAATTAGTAATAAAGATAGCTTAGTATTTTCGATAAACCTATCAAATCAAACTAAATTTAATATGACATTGAAGTATAATAATTGTAGTTATGTTACTTATTTTGAATTAGGATTTGAAAATATAAATAAAATATTAGATTATAAATTAGATTTAATTTCATTTAGAAATAAATGTAATATAAATACAAATCAAATATCAATAAATTCAATAGAAATGATGTTGGAAAAAACAGTTAATAAAGTTACAATTGACAGATTTTTTACTAAAAATAATTTAATAAAATCACCAATTATAGAAAATATATCAATACCATTAAATTATCAAAATTACTCAATGAAATCAATAGAAACTAGTTTAGTAGATGATTTAGTATTTATAATTAATAATAAAAATGGAATAAATTTTAATAATTCAGAATTATTAACATATAACTTAACATCAGAAGAATTTGGAATGTTGAAATTTAATTTTTCATTTTATCATATAAAGAAAATAATAAAATATAAAGATAATTATTTAATGTTAGATTCAGCAAGAAATTTAATCTATGAAACAAAATTAGATCAAACAAATGTATTTGAATTAGTTAATATGTTTGGACAAAATGTATTATATGAACCAGTTGATATTTATAATATAGATGACGAATTCTTTTATATTGTAGAATACAGTGCAAATAAGATTTCAAAATATAGATATGTATCAAATAAATTATTTGAAATAGAATCAAATGAAATTACAAGGCCTACAAATATTATTAATTATTCAAATAATATTAATTTATTAACATACAATGATATTATAGGATTAAATTCTTCATTAGAAAGAAATTATACTTTTGAGTTTGAAAATGAACAATATCCAATAAATTTTGTATTAGATATTGATAATGATAAAAGTATTTTAAAGCAAAGATTTAATCAATATAATATTTATCCAGAGTATGAAATAAATTATGAATTTAAAGAATTAAAAGAAATAAACACTTATAATTATTCATTAAAAAATACAATTGAAATAGATAATGTTAGATATTTTACAATTCCAGTTGCATTACAAAAATCAAGTTTAGGATTAGTAGAAATAACAACAAATAGTATACATGAATCAATTTTTGATTTACATAAAATAAGAGATGAGATTATATCAATAGCATATAATGATGTAAGAGAAATTGTACCAATAAACATATCATTTGAGTTAGATGAAGAAATAAAAATGAATAAATTTAATATTTCTTCTAAACCAATTATTAAAACTGAAGATGTATTAATAGTTGCATCAGAAAATATATTAAAAACATTAACAATTAATACTTCAAATCTATCAAATGGAGATTATTTATTAAATACATATGTTATTGATAATAGCAACAATGTAATTACAAATAATAAAATATTTGATGTTAATAATAGAATTAATTTAATAAATCCAATTTCAGTTGAAGATTCAACAATTAATACTAAATTCGAATTATCAATTTCAACAACAAAAGAAAATTTAGATAACAAATTATTTTCAGATGAAATAAATAATTCAGATAATTCTACATTTAATAAAACAATTTCAAATAGAAAATTAAATTTGAATGTAAATTTAACAAAAGATATTTTATTTAACAATTCAATTAAAACAAATATTTCATTAGAATTTAAAAATATAACATTAAATGTAGTAAATGAAACAGCAGAAGAAATATTAAAAATAAAAGATGTTGATAAAGAAAAAATAATTCAAGCACCAAACGGAACTAATCCATATATATTTTTAGGTTTAAGTTTACATGCTAATTTTTCATTTGATAAATCAACATTTGGATTTAATTATAATGAATCTTTTGAAAAATTAAAATCAATAGGATCAACACCTCAAGAAGACAGATTAAGAGTTTATACTTGTCAATATTATGATGAATCATTATGCTTACAATCAGATTGGAAGATGGTAAGTGAATATGAAATTGATAAAGTTAATAAAATTATAAAAGCAAACACAACTCACACATCATCTTGGTTAGTATTAGAACAAATTCCAGCTGGAGATGATGGAAAAACTGATTTAGATAAGGCAATAGAATGTGCAGGAATTGGAGGAACATGGAATAGTGTTACTAAAATATGTTACATAAGTCCAAAAGATGATTCAAGTTCAGGTGGATCTAGTGGTTCAAGTTCAGGTGGAAGTATTGGTTCAAGCTCTGGAGGAGCAACAAGTCAAGATTTAAATGGATTATTAGAACAACTTGCAGGATTAAATTTATCAAATATTTATTCATATAGTTGTGGAAATGGAGTTTGTGAAGAATTTGAAACAATTGAAAATTGTCCATCAGATTGTTTACTTTCAGATTATAACGCATATTTAGATGTTTCAGACAATATATTATTAATAAATTCTTCAAATTTATTTAAATTAAAATTAAAAAACAATTTAAATAAAGACTTAAATGTAACTTTAAGAATAGTTGGTGATTTATCTGAAATCGTATATAATAATTCAAATATAGTAAATTTAAAAGCAAATGAAGAAATTAATTATACAATAAATATAAAAGAATTAAATGAAACAAAATTCATTAATGGTTTAATAATATTAGAAAGTAAAAACAAAGAAACAAGATTACCATTAACTTTTGAAATATTAGATCTTTTTGAATACACATTTAGAAAATCCTCAAAAGAAATTACAATATTAAATAGGAAAATTAATTTAAATGAAACAATAGAGTTTAAATTATTTTTAAAATCTAGTATATATTCACCATCAAAACAAGCAGAATTTGAAATATACATAAAATCTCCAAATTCAACAGATATTATTAAAAGAATTAATCAAACAAAATTAATTGAATTTAATAAAGAAATATTGTTTAATATTTCAAATGAAGGAATTAGTGAAGGTAAATATATTTTATATTTAGAAGAAAAAGCTTCAAAACAAATTATTAATACAAATATTGAGATATCAAAACCAATAATATCTCAAAAAACATTATTAATATTAATATACATTTTTTCAGGATTATTTGGAATAGTAATTATAACAATTGCAGGAATTAAAATTAATAAATATAAAAAATCAAAAATTGTATTTATTAAACCAAGTTCAAAAGTTCCAAGAAATTTACCTGACAATTTTTGGATGGGTAAGATTGCTCAAACTCAAGAAAAGGCATATTTTGATCCAGATAAATTAACAACTCACACATTAGTTGCAGGTTCAACAGGATCAGGTAAATCAGTTACAGCATCAATTTTTGCAGAAGAATGTCTAGAACATCAGATACCTGTAATTATATTTGATCCAACAGCACAATGGACAGGTTTTGTAAAACCTTGTAGAGATGAAGTCGTTTTAAAAACATATTCACAATTCGGATTATCTGAAGATGATTCAAGATCATATAGAGGATTAATCTATAATGTAGAAAATGAAAATATAGAAATTAATTTTGATAAATACATCAATCCAGGTGAAGTAACAGTATTTAACTTATCAAAATTAGATACAAAACAATATAATTTAGCAACAGAAAAGATTATTCAACAATTATTCAAGTATGGATTTGAAGAAACTCCACATTTAAGAGCTTTAATTGTATTTGATGAAGTTCATAGATTACTAGATCAATACGGAGGACAAGGAGGATATCATTCATTAGAAAAAGCAGCAAGAGAATTTAGAAAATGGGGATTAGGACTTTTAATGATTTCACAGGTTTCAGCAGATTTCAAATCAGCAATTGGAGGTAATGTTTTAACAGAAATACAATTAAACACAAAATCTGTTACAGATATCCAAAAAGCTGAAAGTAAATACGGAGATGAATACTCAAGAGCAATCATTAAACAATCAATAGGAATGGGAATGATTCAAAACCCACATTTCAATGATGGACATCCTTGGTTTATTCATTTTAGACCACCTTTACACTCTCCACACAAGATTTCAGATGAAGAATTAGAGACATATGATAAATTAGCAAGAGAATTAGATTCAATTGAAGAAAAAGTATTAACAATGAAAGAAAAAGGAGAAGATGTGTCTGAAATTGAATTAGAATTAAATTTATCCAAGAAAAAATTAAAAGAAGGTAAATTCAAGATGACTACAATATACATCGACAATTTAAAAGAATCATTAAAGAATTTTAATCTTTAATTTTTACTTTTTATTTTTTTTATTTTTAATACATTTATTAAATAAAAGAATTAAAGAAATGAAAAACAATAAAACAATAAAAAATTATAAAACATAAAAATAATAAAAATAATAAGAATAATAAAAAAATAAAAATCATAAAAATAATCAAAATAGTAAAAAAATCAATTTAAGATAATAATTTATTTTAAAAGTGACAAAATAATAAAAAGAAATATAACAAAATAATAATAAAGGCAATTTAAGGTGTTAAAATTGGCAATGAAAGAAGAATTTAAAAAACTGGAAGATTATATTAAAGAAAAAAAAGGATACGAATTAATTCACAAACAATACTTAGAATTAAAAGAGATCGTATATGCACTTCCAAGAACAGATGAACTTAGAGATAAATATATTAATTTATTAACAGATTTAATGTTAAAAAGAAGTTCACAAGGAGGACTTGTAGATTATTTTTTCTCTATAAATAAAATAAAAGAACCTGTAAAAGAAAAAATAGAAAATAATTCACAAGATAATTCACAAGATGATTTAAAAGATAATATTGAAAAACAATCTAAGAATGATTCAGAAAAAGATTTAGAAAATAAAGAAAATAAAGATTCAAAAAAAATAATTAAATCAGAAAATAAATTAGAAACACCTATATTAAATCCTATAAAAAACATTCAAGACATAAATAAAAATGAAAATAAAAATTCAAATATATCATTAACAAAAGAAGAATTAAAACCACCAATAAATATACCTGAATTTAATAGTAATTTTAATGATAATATCAACAATTTTAATAATAATAATAATAATGAGAATATCAGTGAAGATTATGATGTAAAAAATCAAGAAAATTTATCTAAGATTAATAAATCAAATTTAAAAGATAAATTGAAAATATTTGGAAAAAATAAAAAGGAAATAAAAGATAATGCAAGTAATAATAATCAAGAAATTTCTGTTGATTTTAATGAAGAATCAAGTTTTAATGAAAATTTTAATAAAAATAATATGAATGATTTTGATAATACTAATGAAATTGATTTTAAAGAAAATTTTAAAGGAAATGAAGCTTTAAATGAAAATAAATTTTCACAAAATAATTTTGAAAGAAATAATTTTAAAAATATTTCACAAAATAAAATAAAAGAACCTTTAAAACAAAAAGTAGAAAATAATTTACTATATAATAATAAAAATATAGAAGAAGAAAATTCTAAAAAAATAGAAAATTCATTTTCAAAAACTATTTCCCAAAATTCAAAATTCGATATAAAAGACATAAGAGAAGAAATTAAAAAAATAATAAAAGAAGAATTTAAAGATGTTGAAGATAGATTAAATGATTATTCAATGAAAATTGAAAAAAATGAAGGAAAATGGGAAAGACAACAAGGAGTAAATGATTCAATGCAAGAAACAATAGGAAATTTAAGAGAAGATATTGGATCAATGAGAAGTACAGTAAGTTTGTCTGAAAAAAGTGTAGATAAAATGTCTATGACATTTGAAAAAATGAAAGATCTTTTAGAAGATATAACTCCAGAAAAAATAAAAAAGAGATTTGAAAAATTAGACCAGAAAAATGAAATGCAAGATGCTAATATAGAAAAAATTGAAGCTTTGCATCAAAAAGTTTCAAAAGATTTGAAAGAATATCTTGAAATTATGTCTCATATTAAGAGTTTTAATACATTATTCGAAACATTAAAAAATATAAAAGAAGAACATAAAAAAATTTTATCAACAAAAGAAGATGTTTCAAGAATAGCAGCAAAAGTTGAAGAAATCTTTAAAGAAGTTAATAATAAATTAATTGTTTTAGATGAAGATAATAACGAACTTGCTTCAATGAAAGAAGTTGTAAAAGATGTAATGAATGAAGTTACTCAATTAGAAGTAAAAATAAATAATTTAGTTTCTGTTGACAAATTCGATAATGAGATTGTAAAGATAAAAAATAATACAGATAATATTACAAAAATAGACAATCATTTATTAGAATTATCAAAAGATGTTTTAAAATTAGAAAAATATGAAAATAATTTTAATAATAAGTTAAAACAAATTTCAAATGATATTTATGAATTTAAAATATCAAAAGTAAGAAAAGTTGATAATATTCAATTTCAAGATACAAAGAAAGAAACAATTGAAAAAGTAAAAGATGATAAAAGAGATTACATTAATACATTATTAAATGAATTAAATTTGAATATTAGAAGAAAAGATGTTGAAGATGCTGTTGAATTATCAAAAGAAATTTCAAAAATTATTAAAGAAAATGCAAATCAAAAAGATTTAAAAGAAGAAATTGATAAATTCAGTAAATTGTACAATGGTTTATTGGAATTGATAAATCAAAAGAAAAAGTGATATTATGATGGATTATTTGTTAGAAATTTTATTAGTTTTATTACTTGTAGTAATATATTATTTTAAAAGTAATTATTTTAAGATAGGGAAGTTTAAGAATATAATAGGTTTTTCTTCAGGTTTAATTATAGGTATAATTTTTATCTATTTTTTAAATTTAATGATTAAAAATTATTCAGTTTTAGAGCATTTTAATTTAACATTGTTATTATGGGGATTTGTTTTGATTTTTGTTTTAAAACAATACGTATTAACAGAAATAAATAAATATTGGGAAATTGATTTAATGTTAAACAAAATAAAATTTATTGAATATGGTTTGTCAAGTATTTTTTTGGTTTTCATTATATTTATAACAACATATTTATCAAAACAATTAAATTTTAGAATATCATTTGCATTTATGGCTTTCTTAGTATTTTATACAATATTACTAGAAATAAATTTTTCAAAGATATTGGAAAAAGCATATTTCAAACCACAATATAAATATGTTATTGCATTAACTATGATATTTTCATTAATTTCATGCATACTTGTAAAAATGTTTATACCAAATTTCTTAGATTATATGTTCCCATTTATTATAGGTTTTTTTATTAATTCAATGTTTGATACAATTATTGATAAGAATAAAACATATAATATAATTTGGTTTGTTAGTGGAATTGTTGTAGCAAATTTATTATTAATTTTAGAATTTATTTTTTAAAAGAAAATGGTGTTAATTTTGAATTTAATAAAAAGTAAAGAAAATAAAAATGGAAATTTAATTAGTTTATTTGGAAGGCCATTTTTATCTATTTTTATTTTGTTTTTTTCTTTTGTATTTTTTATTGTTTTATTAAGTTCAAATACTGTTGCACAATCTTTTTTTTGTGGAGATTTTAAATGTCAATTTAATGAAAGTTTGTATTGTGATGTTGATTGTGGAACAAAAGTTTCTGCAATTTTAGATAGTAGTTATTATAATTTTCCTTATGCTTATGATTCAAAGATGACATTACAATTGAGAAACCAATTGAATTATGATGTATTATTAAGATTTTATACTGATTTTTCAAATATAGAATTACCTGAAACATTGATTTTAAGAGCTAATGAAGAATATTTTTTAGATATAAAAATGAATACATTGGTAGATTTAGGTTTTCATAGTGGAGATTTTATGATTGAAGGAAATTTGTATAATCCAAATTTCTATATTCATGATATAATTTCAAAATACAATGTTTCAAATGTTTCAATTCAATTAACAAATGAATCTGTTAATTCAATCAATTCAATAATTTTTAGAAAAACTCTTCCTTTTAATGTGAAAATCTATTCTGTAAATGAAACAGAAATTGTTTATTACAAAATGAATTTAAATCATGATAGAGTAAAGAAAACAGATAAAATATTTTTTTCAATAGAAACAAATGATAAAACAAATCAATCTTTAAGTTTTTCTTTGAAGAACAATAAAACAAATTTAGAATTAAATTATACAGTGGAAGATAATTTATATATTATAGATTTAAATAAATATAATGTGTCAGAAGGAGAATATAGAGTTGTTTTGAATTATAATTATAACAACTATAATCTTGAATCAACAGAATCAATTGAGGTATATCTTTCTTTAATTAGTCAAAATGTATTATATTTAATTTTAAGAATATTTATTGTATTTTTACTTGTATTTATTGTATTTATTGCTATATTAAAAATTAAAAAATATAAATTATCAAAACAAACTTTTATTCATCCTAATTTTTCAAAGATTCCAGATAATAAAGAAACTAATTTTTTAATGGGAAAAATTCCTGAAACAACAAAAAAAGCATATTTTGATCCAGATAAATTAACAACTCATACGCTTGTTGCTGGATCAACTGGTTCAGGTAAGTCTGTAACTGCATCAATATTTGTTGAAGAATGTCTTTTACATAATATTCCAGTAATTATTTTTGACCCAACAGCTCAATGGACAGGTTTTGTAAAAGCTTGTAGAGATGAAGTTGTTTTAAAAACATATTCTAATTTTGGATTAACTGAAGATGATGCAAGATCATTTAAAGGATTAATTTATAATGTAAATGACGAAAATATTGTTGTTGATTTCAAGAAATATATAAATCCAGGAGAAGTAACTGTTTTTAATCTTGCAAAATTAAATACAGAACAATATAATTTAGCAACTGAAAATATTATTAAACAATTATTTCAGTTTGGTTTTGATGAAACACCACATTTAAGAGTTTTGATTGTCTTTGATGAAGTTCATAGGTTATTAGATCAATATGGTGGACAAGGAGGTTATCATTCATTAGAAAAAGCAGCAAGAGAATTTAGAAAATGGGGTTTAGGTCTTTTAATGATATCTCAGGTTTCCTCAGATTTTAAAGAAGCAATTGGAGGTAATGTTTTAACAGAAATACAATTAAACACAAAATCAATTGAAGATATAAAAAAGATGGAAAGCAAATATGGAAAAGAATATTCAAAGGCAATAATTAGATTAAAAATAGGAATGGGTATAATCCAAAATCCACATTTTAATTTAGGTAATCCTTGGTTTATTCATTTTAGACCACCTTTACATTCTCCACATAAAATTTCAGATGATGAATTGATAATGTATGATACATATGCTAGACAAATTGATGAAATGGAAGCAAGATTAATTAAATTAAAAGAAACTAAGGATGTTTCAGATGTTGAATTAGAAATCAATTTAGCTAAAAAGAAATTAAAAGAAGGAAAATTCAAGATGGTTAAAATATATTTAGAAACTCTTGAATCATCAATAAATTCATTATAATTTGAATAGTGGGGAATATGAAATTTAAAAAGATTAAATTAGGAATAAATAAAATTATTATTATGTTTTTATTTTTATTAGTTTTAATTCCTTTTTCTTTTTCTTTTAATTTTGAATGTTTAGATGTTTCAAATTTTGATATAGATAATTCAACAAGTTTTAGTGTTTTTGAAAATACATCTTTTAAGAATGAAAATCTAAAATTATTTATTAAACCATTTTTTGAGCAAAATTATTCATCTTTTGATTTTTATAATATAAAAACATTAAATGAAAGTACTTTTAAAATACCAACAAATTATTATTATTATATTAATAATTCAATATATTCTTCAAGTAATTTTTGCATACATAAAGAAAGTTATAAAAGAAATGATTCTATTTTAACGATTTTAGAAAAATTCATCACATATGATGATGCATCTATATACAATATTGCAGGAGATGTATATTATAAAGATTCAGTTATAAATTTAATGGGAATAATTAACTATTTAGATTTATACGAAGTAACTTTGAATTCTTCTTATTTAGATATTGCAATAGAATTGGAAAATTCAATAGAAGAAAATTTTGGAATAGATTCACATATTGACATATTTGTAGATGGAAAATATAATATAAAAGCTAAAACGTCTAATTATTATTCTTGGGAGTATATTGACAGAGCAAAAATAGAAGTTTCTGAAATTCATGCATTTTTAATTAAATCTTTTTTAAAATTATATGAAGATACATATAATAATACTTATTTACAAAAAGCAATAAATGCAGGAAATTCTATAAATAATGATTGTAATTTTACTAGTGGTGATTTTAATTGTAATCATCCAATTTCTCAAGAATTATTGGTTAATTCATATTATGATTTGTATACAAAAACTCATAATCAAACATATTTTGATATTTTTAAAAATTTAACAAAGTTTATGTATGAACAAATGAATTTTCAAAAGGATTCAATAGATTATAATTATTCATTTTATATTGCAAGTAAATTGTGTAATATGTTTAATTTTAATTGTTCAAGATCAGATTCTCAACAAATATTAGATTCTTTAGACAATCAAATACCTGTAAGTTTTTTTCAAATATTTCAAAAGATATCATATTTAAATGACAAATTTAAATTTGATGGAGATATTGAAAATATAAGAGAATCATTTAGAATCTTTCAATATTTAAATTTTTCAAATTATTATGATGAAAGTGTTGATTTTGGAGTAAATCCATTTAATAATGCATATGGCTTTGAACAAAATTTAATATCAATGTCTTTAATGAAGATATATGAAAATTATGATTCAAGTGATATCGTTTATGATTATGAGATTATAGGTGAGTTAGAATATAAAAAAAATATAACAATTTTAGTAAAATCATTTTTTTCTAATGATTTATCAATGAAATATTATAAATTAGATAGTCCAGAAAGTGTATTTATTGCTAATCATTTACAAAATCAAGATTATCATTATTTCACAATTGATGAAAGTAAAATTAGTCCAGGTATAATTGTTTTACAATTTAAAGATAATTTTTTGGAAGTTGAAACTAATAATTTATCTTATAGATTTTCTTATGGAATAAAAAAAGCAAATATTAATGATGCAATATCAGCATTCAAACAAGATGATAAAATAACAGGTCTAACTTGTAACTTATTTGATGTTTCTACATACGAAAAGTGTAAAATAGAAAATAACAAAGGAAATGCAATAAAAATGCTTTATAAAATGGGAAACTATTTTTTTAATACTAGTTCTTATTATGTTTCATATTTAAATAATTTTTATGTGAGTTTTGTTGATGTTGAAAATGCATATAATACTTGTGATTATAATAGAAATGATTTTATTTGTCAAGATGTATCTAAATATGATTACATAAATTATTTTAACACAAATAAAGTTCTTAGATTTGTAGATTTAGTTGATGGATTATTAAATTATTATTCATTAAATGGATCGAATAATATAAAAATTAATATTTATAAATATTTAAATAATAATTTTGAAAATGATTGTGATTTAAAATCAAATTTTTTATGTAATGTTAGTTTTGAAGATAATTCAAAAATTGTAAATTTATTTTATAAGATTTTTGAAAAAACAGGTGATTATTTTTATTTAGAAAAAGCAAATTTAGGTTATAATCAATTAAAGCTAAATAATTCTAATTGGAATTCTAGTGCAAATTTTGCAATACTTGAAAATAATTTAAGAAAATATTATAGTAATATTAGTATAACAAATTTAGAGCAAAGTTATGAAGAACAAATAAATTATTGTAATAAAAATAATTGTGATTATTATTACTATTATGATTCTTTTAATTTTTTATATAATTTTTATCTTCAATCAAATCAACCATTGGTTTTAAAAAAGGTCTCCACATATTTTCAAAGTTTGGAAAATATAAATTTTGAATGTAATCCAATGGCTAATAAATATAATTGTATTGATGCATCACAAAGTTTTAAAGCTTTTGATACATTAAGAATTGCAAGTTATGTCGATTATATTGCAGGTGATTTAAATTTATCATTAAAATTACATTATAATGATAGTGATATTAAAAATTATTCAGATATTGTTAATTTAACTTGTGAATATTATAATACAGATGTTGTTGCAACTGATGTAATCGTTTTTTCAAGATTGTCTAAATTATCTTCTGGTTCTTTACTAAATGTTTATATTAATAATAATACAGAAGTTGTTAATAATACAAGATATTCTTATATGATTCCTGTATTTAATACAAATGAATATGTGAATGTAACCTTTGAAGTTAATTTATCATATCCATTAGAAAATATATTTGAATGTGTTGCTGAAAATTTCACAGTAAATAAGACAATAATTGTAGAAAATTTTACTGAAGAATTAGATGTAACATTTAAAGATAAAAATTATTTTTATAATATAAATGATTCATATATTTTTTTAAATTCAAGTGAGAATACAACAAATTTAACAATAAATGATTCATTTATCAATATTTCATTTTTATTAAAAAATCCATTTTATTTTTCAATTGATAATTTAATTTTAAATATAAGTACTATAAAGAATATTTCAAATGTATCTTTAAAAAATACTAAAGAATTTGATGAAGAAATCGATTATTCTTTTGATTATGAAAACAAAACAATGAATATATCAAAATTATTATCAAATAAAATTGTAAATATTACATTCAGTTTTAACAAAACAAATATTTTAGATGATGAATCTATAATTTTTAATATAACAGAAAGATTTGGTTCATTAACAAATTTTAATACTTCAATTTTAATATACAATGAATCAAATTTATTCTTCGAAAAGATTCCAAAAGATGTTAATTATTATTTAGATATTAGTAATAATGATTTTATTTTTTATAATATAAATAATTATTCAATCGAAAAATTAAATTTTTATATAGAAAGAAATAATAATTTTGAGATAGTAGATCATTACATTTTGAACAATAGTAAATATATTGAATATAATAATACAATAAATAGTTTAAAAAATAAAACAAATGATTTATATGCAGAATTAATTAATTTAGATAATTTAACAATTCAATTTGAAAGTTCAATTTTAGATTCAGATATTTTATTTTTTAATTTCTCAGGAAATTTTTCAAGAAATAATATAACATTATTAAGTTATATGAATTATTCATTTGGGAAAATTGATTTTATTTTTGATTATGATTTAGAAAATTCAATAAATGAAAATTGGATATTATTAATTAATGTAACAAATAATACAAATGAAATTAATATATATAATTCAACATTAAATAAAACAATTTCAATAATTGAATCATTAAATGAATCTATTTTTGAAGATTTATCTAATCTAAGTTTTAATATATATCTAAAAAGAAATTTTAATTATTATAATTTATCAAAAGAAGTTATAAATAATTCAAATATTATTTTAAATTTTTCAAATAATCAAACAATTTATAATCTAGATTTTAATTTATCATCATCTCCTAATAATCATACATATTTTAATGATTCAATTATTATTGAATATGATTTTTTAACAAATTTTTACTCAAATTCATCTTTAATCATTTATAAAAATATAAGTAATTCATTTGTAGAATTATGTAGTCAAGAAATAAATAATATAACAGGAATAATAAGATGCAATAATGATAGTTTTTCAAAAGATTTTAAAATATTTTTTAATCAATCAAATATAAATATAACAAGAGAAGAAAATATATCTAATTATTATTATAATTCAATTAATTATAACAAAGATACTTTTGTTTATTCAGATGAAAATGCATCACAAATAAAATTATTTATAGAAAAACAAAATGATAGCATTATTTTTGTAAATGATAGCACTATTTATTTTAATTTTTCATCAAAAAATGAAACTAATTTTTTAATATATTTTAATGAAGATATAAACAATAATTGTTCATTTGTTGATACAAAATTGGAATCAAAATGTAATTTTAATTTATCTTATAATGTTTATAAAAATGGATTTAATATAACTTTTTTATTTTTAAATGATTCAAATTATACATTAAATAATGTTTTTTTAAATCAAAATATAACTCATTTAATTTATTCTCAAATAAATTTAAAATCTTTTAAAACGAATTATAATTATGAATTTAAAGAATTTGTAAAATCAAATATAACATTTGATTCGATAAATTTAAAGAATTATGAAGAAGAAAGAAGAATTTTTAATAATTCACAAAAAATAAGCTATTTACCATCTAAGATTTTTTATGAAATAGGCCCAATATTAGAAAATGAGAATTTTACTTTTAGATTGGTTAGTTTTCCATCAACTTTAATTGAAAATTTTGATATTAATTTTTTTTATTTTATAAATGATTCATATTATATAAATACAACAAAAAGTGATTATTATTTGTTAAATAAAACATTTAATTACACAAATGATTTTAACATTTTAGATATAAATACATTTGTTCCTTCATTAAAATATTTAAATGAGGAATTTGAAGTAAATATATCAATTAATAATTTAATTAACAATGATTTAAATAATTCAAAAGTAACAATAAATACAAATGCAAATAATATAACATGTAATAAAAATTTATCAAATTCTAATTTATTTTCAAAAGAATCTTTTGATATAGTTTGTATTTTAAATCATAGTTCAAATATTGTTTTTGAAGTTGTTTTTAATAATACAAAATTTAATTATTCAAAAACTTTTAATTATAATTTATTATCAAGAATTAAATTACCATCAGATTCAGATGGAGGTGCGTCAGGAAGCACGTCAGGAGGGTCTTCAGGAGGATTTACACCACCAAAATCAAATCAAACAAATATAAGCAATCAAACAAATCAATCAACAATATCTGAAATAATAGATATGATTTTAAGAGAAATAAATGAATTTAGCTCAAAAGAAATTATTAAATTATACGAAAAAAAAGATTTAGAAAATCTATCAATAAATTATAAAGATAAAATAATAGAAGAAATAAAAAAAGAAGGAAATATTAGAATTAATTTCTTTGAAATTATATTTATAACATTAATTTCAGCAATGATTATTGGACAATTAGCAAAAGGATTTTTAGGAGTAACATCTGAATTTTCTATTGAATCAATTCAGAAAATTATTTACAATTCGATATCAGAATTATTAGTTAAACATGTTGATAATCCAGATTTATTTTTTAAAAGATATTTAGGAATAAAAAAGAAGATTGCTAATATTGAAAAGAAAGGATTAAAAATAAATCCAACATTAATAAATTCATCAAAGTTTAAATTATTAAAATATGAATTAATGAAAGCAACAGATTATATTAAATATTTTAATTATAAAAATGAGATGAGAATAAAATATCAAGACAATATAAAAGAAGCATTTGATGTAATGCAAGAAAATATTAGTAAATTTTCCAATATGAACGCAAATATAAATGAAAAGAAATTTTTAATAGATGAAGCCAAAAAAGAATATATTGAGAAAATAAGACATGAAAAGATATATTATAAATCAAATATAAAAGGATATATAAATGATTTAGTTCAAAGAATTGAAAATAGAACATTAAAAGATTTTTTTAAAACAGAATATAATAAAATAGATGGAGTAACAATAAAGAATATTGATAAATATATTAATGAAGCAAATAAGCATTATGATTTTTAATTGAGTATTTTTTTATTTTTGTTTTTTATTTTTTGATTTATTTTATATTTTTTATTAATTTTCATTTTTCTTTTTTATCTTTTATATTTTTCATATTTTGTTTTTTAATGTTTTTCATTATTCTTTTAATATTCTTTTTTATTTTCTTTTTTATTTTTTTGTTTAATTTTTAGCTTTTTATTTCTATATTTTATTATTAATATAATAATGATAATAATAGTAATAATAATAATTTATTTAATTTTTATTTTTATTTTTGTTTTTTATTTTTCTTTTTCATATTTATTCTTTAATCATTTAAATTTATATATTATTTAATGAAATTTAAAAAAATCTTTTATTATCATAATAATAAAAATCTTTATAAAGTCAAATTAATATATTTTTTAAAATGGTAAAAAGTATATTAGTAATAAACACAGGAAGTTCTAGTATGAAATTTAAATTATTTACAAAAAATTCAGATGTCTTATTAAGTGGAATCTTTGATTCAATCGGATTTAAAAAATCTTTTGTAGAATATTCAATTTTTGATAATTTAAAATTAAGTGATGAATCTAATAATAAATCTAATGATAATTTTAATAAAAAATCTAATAAAAAATATGATGAAAAATCAATTGAAAATAAAAAAAATATAGAAATGAAAATAGAATCACACAAAAAAGCATTTGATTTATTATTAAAAATTATTTATGAAGAATTAAAAATAAATAAAGAAGATATATTAGGAGTAGGTCATAGAGTTGTTCATGGTGGAAACTTTGAAAACACATCAGAAATGACAGAAGATAATTTAGAAAAATTAAAAAAAATTTCATCTCTAGCACCACTTCATAATCCAAATGCAGTAATTGGAATTGAAGAAAGTATTAAAGTATTTGATAAATCAAAAATATTTGCATGTTTTGATACAATCTTTTTTAAAGATATGCCTGATGTTTCTAAGAAATATGCAATTTCAGATATTGAAATGGTTAGGAAATATGGTTTTCATGGTTTAAGTTATTCTTATCTTTATGATTATATAAAAAAGAAATATAAATCAAAAAATTTAATAATTTGTCATATAGGAAATGGTTCATCAATAGTCGCAATAAAAAATGGAAGAGTAATTGATACAACAATGGGACTTTCACCATTAGAAGGATTAATTATGGGAACAAGATCTGGAGATATTGATCCAGAAGTTGTATTTTTTTTGCAAAGAGAAAAAAATATGACTTATCAAGAAGTAAGTGATTTCTTAAATAAAAAATCAGGATTAAAAGCCATGTGCGGAACAAATGATATGAGAATTATTTGGGAAAATGTTAAAGATGTTTATAAAAACAATCTCTTTGATGATCCAAAAAATAAATATGATTATGCTTATAAGAAATATGTAAAATCAATAATAAAATATGTTTCCTATTATAAAACTGAGATTGGTAAAATTGATGCAATTGTTTTTAGTGGTGGAATGGGAGAAAAAGCATATTATTTAAGAGAAAGTGTTTTACAATATTTTGATGATATAAAAATTGATAAAATAAAAAACAAAAAAGGAGAAGAAATTTTTTCAAAAGAAGATTCAAAAATTAAAGCGATGGTTATAGAAACAAATGAAGAGTTTTTTATTTTTAACGAAGTCAAAAAATATTTAAAATTTTAATTATTTTATTTAATTATTTTATTTAATTATTTTAACTATTTTATTTGATTTATTTTAATTATTTTATTTTATTTATTTTATTTACTTAAATTATTTTAGTTATTAATATATTAATAATATAATAATAATATAAATAATAATAATATAAATAATAATAACAATAATAACAATAATAATAATAATAATAATAATAATAATGATTTTAAATAATTTTCATTTAAAATAAGATTTAAAATAAAAATTTAAATTAAATTAAAGATTAAAATAATAATTAAAATAAAAAAATAAAAAAACAAAAAAATAAAAAAACAAAACAATAAATACATAAATATAATAAATATAATAAAACAAATAAATCAATAAACAAATAAATCAATAAACAAATAAATATGATAAAAAAATAAATTAATAAATCAATAAAAAAACAAGCAAATAAATATAATAAAAATAAAAAAAATAAAAAAAATAAAAAAGATTAAAATGAATAAAACAATAAAAATAACAAAAAAAACAAAAAATAAAAAATCTCAATTAGGAGTAGTTGCATCAATCTTAATTACATCTTTAGTTCTATTATTAATGTTTTTTTTTCTTAGCAATTATAGATCACAATCAGAATCAAGTATCGATGATCAAAATTGTAAAAACGCTCTTGAAATGTCACGAATAACTCAAAGAAATGATATGTCAGAATGTAAAATGCATACAATAAAAATCAATCAAAAAACATTAGATAAATTGTACATAAAAAGTAATTTAAATCTACATTCAAAATTAAAAGATGAAGAAGGTCAACCTTATTTTTCTCAAGAAGAAATAAAATCAAATACTTTCAAGATAAATAAGATAATTGCTGATGAAATGGCTAGAACATGGGCTTTAGTAAATGAAGGAGAAATGAATCCATTTAACAAAAAAGATCTTTTATCTGATAGAAATGAAACAAGATATTGTCTTGTTAGTAGTGCAATATATTTTGATGAAGAAGATTTTAAAGACGATAAAAAAATAGAAATACCTTTGGCTTTAAATAGTGAATTATTTGGTACTGAATTATTAAAAAATTCTTTTTTTTATTTTCTTTTATATAATAATTATAAAGAAGATAAAGATTTATCATATTTTGATTTCTTATCAGACGTAGATTCTACATTAGGAAACTATGCAAATGTTGTTTTACCAATATTTCCAGAAAAAAACATTAATACAGATAGAATGTATTATATAATTTATAGAAAAACATATTATAAAGAAAACACATTAGATGATGCATTAATTACAGGAATTGTTGGAACAATGATGTTTTCTCAATTAGGTGGAATTGCAGGTTTTTTAACAAAAGGAGCAACAGCAATAACTTCTGCTACTCAAGCAGTAAAATCTAGTGTTGATATTTTTTTTGAAAAAGGAGTTGATAATTTAATTTTAATAGATAATTCATCATATAATGAAAATAAGTTTAAAGAAAGTTCGATATGTGATATTTTTGTAAATATGAAATAATTTTATTGATATATTTAAATATAATAATAACAATTATAAATTATATAAATTATGTAAATTTTATTAATGATATTAATTATATTAATGATATTAATTATATTAATGATATTAATTATATTAATGGTATTAATAGTATAATAATGAATTAATAATATTAATGGTATTAATAGTATAATAATGAATTAATAATAATATTGATAATAGTTACAATAAAATAATAAAGATAATTATGCAGTATAAAAATATAATAAAAAAAAATATATAAAAAAATATAAAAATAATATTAATAAAGCAATTTAAAAAATAAAAAAATAAGATAAAAATGAAAAGTAAGAAATCAATGAATTTAATGATTGGAGTTTTAATTGCAATTGCAACAGCAGTAGTTTTATTATCAATTATGAAAGTAATAAGTGACGGATCAAAAGATGCTTCAAAAGATGCACTTTGTAAAACAGCTCTTTATAGTTCACAGATTTCTCAAGATTCTTTACTTGTAAATTGTCAAACAAATGTAATTACCATAGATCAAGAAATGTTAAATAAAATAAATTTAGATAAATATTTTCAATTACATGAAAGATTAAATAATGAATATTATAATTCAGATAAAAAAAATGGAGATATTAATAAAAATGAATTTAAAGTAAATAAAATAATTGCTGATGAAATGGCGAATTTATGGTCAATTGTTTCAGAAGGAAAATTAAAACCTTTTAATAAATTAACAATGGAATTATTTGATTTAAGAAATGATGCAGTTAAATATTGTTATGTTAGAAGTTTTATTAGATTTAGAAAATTAAATGATAGAAGTTTATTTGATGATAATAAAATTGATTATTCTTTTCCTGAAGATGGTAGCTTAAATAAAAATTCATTAGTTTATTTTATGAATTATAATCCTGTAAGTACAAACAATGACCAATCTTATTATAATTATTTAAAAGATGAGGACTCTCCAATTGCAAATTATTTAAGTGTAGTTGTCCCAATAATTAATGAAACAGGAGAAGATCAAATAAGTGAATCTGAAGAGTATTATATAATATATAGAAAAACATACATAAATAACAAAGGTGTTCTCTCAGGAAGTGTTTTTGCAGGTTTAGCAACAGCATTAGTTGGAGGTTTATCTAATAATAAAATAATAAAAACCGCATTAAAAATAGGTGGAAGTGCAATAGCAGTAGAAGGATTATATAGTAATATTAAAGATAGATTAACAGAAGAAGGAATTGATGAAATCATATTAATAAGTAGTGATTTATTTCAAAAAAATATGAATGAAATTTCATCAGATAATCTTTTATGTACTCATTTCATAAGTTAATGTTTTTGATAAATAAGAAAAATTAATAATAAACAAACAAAAAATAATAAATAATAATAATAAATAATAAACAATTAATAATAAACAATAAATAATAAACAATAAATAATAAACAAAAAAGAAATATAATAAAAAGAAAATAATAAATAATAAACAATAAATAATTATATAAATAAAAAAATAAGAGATAAATAAATAAAAAAATAAAAGATTAATAATAAATAAATAAGAAAATAAATAAGAAAATAAATAATAAATAAAAATAAATTATAATAGGTGTTGATAGTGAATATTATAAAAAAAATAAACAATAAAAAATCTCAGATTTTAGCATGGGACAATCTAGGAAAATATATTATAGGTGCTATAATTATATTAGTATCATTAATAATCATAGGAATTGTATCAGGAATACTTAGAGGAAACACTAATTTTGCTTTTGATTTATTTAAATGGTAAAGTGGATGATCATAAATGGATGATGATTTTAGTATAATGACTTGGTTGAGTAATACAAATTCAATTATTTTTTGGATTTTATTTTTAGTTGTTATTGCGTTTATAGTTTTAAGAAAGATTTTCTTTATTTAATGTAATATTTATTTATTATTATTTATTTATTATTATTTATTGTTTATTTTTATATAATTATTTTATTATTATTTATTTATCATTATTTTATTTTTGTTTTTATTATTTATTTATCATTATTTTATTTTTGTTTTTATTATTTATTTATCATTATTTTATTTTTGTTTTTATTATTATGTTAATTAATTTATTTTATTATTATGTTAATTATTTTTATATAATTATTATTATATTAATATTAATTTAAGCATTATATTCATTAAGTTTCAAATATATTAAAAAAGTTGCAATCATTAAAAATAAATCTTTATATATAATGTTAAATTTTATTTGTATAGGTGAAATTTTTGGAAAAAATAGGTCAAGGTGCAGAAGCAGAAATTTATAAGATATCTATATCAGAAATAGATGATATTTCTAAAAGAGATGCCTATGAAAAATTGATTGATGATTCTAAAAATATTTATCTAAATAGTGAAAATTTTGATAATACTGATGATATTAATAATGATAATAATATTAATAATAATCATAATAAAAATAATATTGATAACAAAAATAGTAATAATAATGATAACAACAATAATTTAAATAATCAGAAAGAATTAACGAATAAAAATAAAAACATAAATCTAGAAAAATATTTTATAAGAAAAACAAGAATTAAAAAAAATTATAGAATAGAAGAAATTGATGAAGAACTAAGAAAATCAAGAACAAAAAGAGAATATAATATTTTAAATAAAATCTCTAAATATGAATTTTCTCCTAAAGTTTATTCAAAAAGTGATTATGATATTGAAATGGAGTATATTTTTGGAGAAAAATTAAAAAAGGAAATCAATTTTAATAATTATAAGTCTTTTATGAAAAAAATCGGTGAAGATGTTGCAATATTACATAACAATGATATAATTCATGGAGATTTGACAACAAGTAATATGATTTTTAATAATGGAAAATTATTTTTCATAGATTTTGGATTATCAATAGTTTCAAAAAAAATAGAAGATAAGGCAGTTGATATTCATTTATTTAGACAAAACTTTGAATCAACTCATAATGAATTATTTAAAGAAGGTTTTGATATATTTTTAAAAAATTATTATAAAAACGTAGAAAATTCACAAGAAATAAAAAATAGATTCGAAGAAGTTGAAAAAAGAGGAAGAAATAAGCATTAGTGGTGATAAAATGGTAAGTTATGAAGCAAGAGATGTAGAAAAGGAAGTTTTAGATTTATGGCAAAATAAAAAGATTTTTTCTTTTGATAAAAATAATAATGGAAAAGTCTATTCAGTTGATACACCACCACCAACAGTCTCTGGTAAAATGCATATTGGTCATGCTTTTGGATATATTCAACATGATGCAATTATTAGATTTAAAAGAATGAAGGGATATAATGTTTTCTTCCCATTTGGAACTGATGATAATGGTCTTCCTACAGAAAAACTTGTTGAAAAAGAAAATAAGTTAAAGGCTTCTTTGATGGATAGACAAGAATTTATTAAATTGTGTAATAGTTATTTAGAAAATCATTTAGGTGAATTTGTTCAAGATTGGAAAAATATAGGTGTTAGTGCAGATTTCGATCTTTGTACATCAACTATTTCAAAAGATGTAATAAAATTGTCTCAAAGATCTTTTATTGATTTGTATGAAAAACAAAGAGAATATAGAAAAAAGGCTCCAACTATGTGGTGTCCTGTTTGTGAAACTGCTATTTCTCAAGTTGAATTAGAAGATGTCGAAGTTGATTCTACATTTAATGATATTGTTTTTAAAGTTGAAATGCAAGAAGGAAAATTTGAAGATTTGATTATTGCAACAACAAGACCAGAATTATTACCTTCAATTGTTGCTGTTTTTGTTAATCCACAAGATAAAAGATATGAAAAATATGTTGGAAAGAATATAATTAGTCCGTATTTTAATGATAAAGTTGTAATTATGTCTGATGATAAAGTTGATATGCAAAAAGGAACAGGAGTTGTTATGTGTTGTACTTTTGGAGATCAAACTGATATTGAATGGTATAGAAAATATAATTTAGAATTAAAGGTTTCTTTTACAAAAGATGGAAAAATGACATCTTTAGGTAGAGAATTTGAAGGATTAAAAATAAAAGATGCAAGAAAAGCAATAATTGAAAAATTGAAAGAAGAAAAATTATTAGTAAATCAAAAACCTATAAAACATATGGTTAATGTTCATGAAAGATGTGGAACAGAAATTGAGATATTAGATTCTTATCAATGGTTTATTAAATACTTAGATTTAAAAGAAAAATTTTTAGAAATTGGAGAAGAGTTAAATTGGTATCCATTACATTTGAAAAATAGATATGATAATTGGGTAAAAGGACTCCAATGGGATTGGTGTATATCAAGACAAAGATTTTTTGGAATTCCATTTCCTGTATGGTATTGTCAAGATTGTGAAGAAGTAATAATTGCTCCAAAAGAAAACCTTCCAGTTGATCCAACAAAAGACAAATGTCATTTAGATAAATGTCCTAAATGTGGTTCAAAAAATATTGTAGGAGAAAAAGATGTTTTAGACACATGGGCAACATCATCATTAACACCACAGATTTATAAGAGTTTAATAGGAAAAGATTTTAACGATGTAGAAATATATTCTCAAAGATTTCAAGGACATGATATAATTTCTTTTTGGTTATTTAACACTATTGTAAAATCATATTTACATAATCAACAAAGACCATGGGACAATGTTGCAATAAATGGATGGGTTTTAGATAGTCAAGGAAAAAAGATGGCAAAAAGTAAAGGAAATGTTATTGATCCAAGAATTTATTTAGAAAAATATAGTGCTGATATGATGAGATATTGGGCATCTAGTAATAAATTAGGAGATGATGTTCCTTTTAAAGAAAATGAATTTATTGCAGGTAAAAAAACATTAAACAAATTATGGAATGCTTTAAATTTTGTTTTCATGAACGTAGATGCAAGTATTGGAATCTTTGATTATAATCAAAATGAAGAATTCGAAAAACTAGAGTCATATAATAAATGGATTATATCAAATCTTGAAAAAACAATAAAAGAAATGACTTTATATTATGAAAATTTTGAATTATCAAAAGCAAAAGCATCATGGGAAAAATTCTTTTGGACATATTTTTGTGATAATTATTTAGAAATGGTAAAAGATTTCTTTTTTAATCCTGAAAAATATAAATCAAAAGAAGTAGAAGAAACAAAAAAGATATTAATAACAATTTCATATAGAATAGTTCAATTAGTATCTCCAATTTTATCTTTTATTACTGAAAAGATTTATCAAGAATATTTTTATAAAAAAGCAAATGATTTTACAAAAGAATCTATTCATTTAACATTGATTCCTGAATATAATGAAGTAATTATTGGTAATGAAATGATTGATGATGAAAATATATTAATAAATTTCATTAGTGAAATTAGAAAATATAAAAATAACAATAAATTATCATTAAAAGAAGAATTGAAAAAAGTAAAAATAAAAACAGGAGAAAAAGAAATTAATTTTTTGAAATTGTTTGAAGAAATTTTAAAATCAACTTTAAAAATAAATTCAATTGAATTTGAGATAATATCAAACAAACAAAGAGATGAAATGGAAAATAAATTTATGATTGATGTTGATTTATAAAATAATCATATTTTGTTTTTCATAAATATTTAAATAATAAATGTGTTAAATAAAATTAATAACAAAAATAATAATTAATAAGGTGGGAAAATGAAAATAGTAATAAGTGATTCAAGGGTTTTTAGAGAATCCATATATATTATATCAGAGATTGTAACAGAGGCAAGATTCTTGTTTAAAGATGAAGGAGTTGAATTAATAAGTACAGACCCAGGAAATATTTCTATGGTTGAATTTAAGGCTCCAAAATCATTTTTTGATGTCTATGAAATAAATAAGACTGATGGAAATGAACAAGAAGAAGTTTGTTTTGATATTTCAAGGTTAAAGGAAATTTTTAAAAGAATAAAAACAAATAATTCTTTAACTTTAGAAACTACTCAAAATAAATTACAAATAATTATTGAAGGTGCTTCTAAAAAGACATTTAGTTTACCATTATTAACTTTAGATGTTGCAAATAGAAAAGTTCCAGATTTAAGTTATAATTATTCTATAAAAATGCCATCAAGTTTATTAACTGAGAGTTTGGAAGATATTTCATTAATGGGAGATGTTATTGTTTTTGAAGTAAATGATAAGAAAATTTATTTTAGAACACCAGAAAATTCAATGAGCTCAGGAAAAATTGAATTTGAACAAAATGATGTAATAAAGATTTTAGGAGATGTTGAAGATAAAAACGAAGCTTATTTTTCAATTGAATATTTAAAAAAGATGGTTGGTGCAAGTAAAATTAGTCCAACTGTCGAAGTCAAATTTAAAGATTCTTATCCTTTAACATTGGTTTATAAAGAGGATGTAAGTATTAGATTTATTCTTGCTCCAAGACAAAAAGATTAATTATTTTTTTATTTTTATTTTATAATTTTTAATATTAATCATTATTTTTCTTTATTTTTATTTTCTTGATTTTTATTTTTTTATAAATTTAAAAATGAATTATTATTATTTTTATATTAATTATGTTTTTTTTTTATTTTTATTTTAATTATGTATAATTTTTTTATATTTTTATTTTAATTACAAAAAGAGTTATTATAATTTTTTATGATAACATTATTTTTTATATATTTACTTTTTATTTTAATAATAAAAAAATAGATTTATTTTATTAATTTTTTTCAATATTTTTTTATTAAAAATACTTTCTAATTTCAGTATTTATATTGTAAGAATTTGCAATTTCTTTTAATTCATTTAATAATTTTAAACTTGTATTTGGAATTTTTTTAAAGTCAGGATCTAAAGTTTCTTTGTTTAAGAATTGTTGTAAATAAAGTGTTTTTTTTGTTGATTTTATTAAATTGAATATTTTTTTGTAAAATTTAATATCATCAGAAAAACAAGTTAATCTATATTCTCCTTTTATATTTGATTTTTCAAATATTTCTATAGATTCTAATTGTTTGTTGTATAAATCTATACCGCAGATTTTTTTATAATTATTTGAATCAGATTTTAAATCCATTGCAATATAATCTATCATATTTGAATCTATGATTTTTTTTAATTGAATAGGAAGTGATCCATTCGTGTCTAATTTTATATCAAGATTTAGAGCTTTTAAAGGTTTTATGTATTCTATTAAATCATTGTTTAATAATGGTTCGCCGCCTGTAAAAGTTACTCCATTTATCATTTTAAGATTTTTTTTTATGTATTCTAAGATTTTATTGAAATCAATTTCATCAATTTTGTTATTATTTTCTGGTAAAACAAGTTCTTTATTATGACAAAAACCACATCTAAGATTACAACCAAAAGTAAAGATTATTGGAGAGATATGGTTTGGAAAGTCCATTAATGATGAGTTTTGAAAGTATGCGATTTTCATATATTTTTTTTATTTTTTTATAATATTTAAGATTATAGGATATAAGAAATATAATATTAAGATTGTATTTTTTAGGATATAGTATTTTTGTATTGTTATTCTTTTTTAATTTTATATTTTTATGTTTTTTAATTGATTAATATAAATATTAATATTTTTTATTTTTTTAATTTTATTTTTTATTTTTAATATTTATTTATTGATTATCCTATTATTGTCATATATTTTTTAGTTTTATATTATTATTATTATTATTATTATTATTAAGAAAATAAAAAAAAGAAGTAGTAATCATTAATAAGTAATGAAACAAAATTATAAAAAGGGATAATATAATAAGAATTAGGTGTTAAGATGTTATATGAGATATTGATTGTTTTTCTTTTAGCAATTGTCATGATAGGAATTTTTTATATGAAATTCAAAGATTTGCGAACTGAAAAATACAAAAAATTAATAGGTTTTGCTTCAGGACTTGCAATGTGTATGATATTTGTTTACTTTGTAAACTTATTAATTATGAATTATTCTTATATTAGTCATTTTAACTTAACTTTACTTATGTGGGGTTTTGTATTAATATTCATTTTAAAACAATATATAATGACAGAATCTGGAAAATTTTGGGAAGTAGATTTTAAGATGAACAAAGTAAAATTCATTGAATATTCCTTATCAGCAATTTTCTTAGTATTCTTAATTTTCATAGTAAAATCATTTGCTTTATCTGAAGGATTTGAATTATTCATTCCATTTTCATTTTTCTTGATATTTTACTCATTATTGATTAAAGTAAAATCATCAGAAATATTAGATAAAGCCTATTTTAAAGAACATTACATTCATGTAATACCAATATCAATTTTAGTATCAGTTATATCATGTTTTATATTACAAGCATTTTATCCTGGATTTTTTTATTTCATGTTACCATTTATCATAGGATTTTTATTAAATTCAATGTTTGATGTAATAATAGATAAGAATAGAAGTTATGATATGATTTCTTTTATTTTAGGGATTTTATGTGCTAATTTTGTTTTATTAGTTTCTTTTATCTTGTTTTAGATTTTAGATTATTTTTTATTGATTTCTTTTATTTTTGATTTTAGATTATTTTTTTTTTTATTATTATTAATAATCTTTTTATCTTTTATTATTTAATATTTAATTTATAAATATTTTTCTTTAATTATTACTATCATTATTATTATTATTATTATTATTTGTTTATATTTTTTTAAAGATTTTCTTTTATTTTTTTAAATTTTGTTTTCATATATTTATTATATTTTTATTAAAATCTTTCTTAATTTTTTTTTGTAATTTTTAAAAAATATAGATTAATATAATATATATTTGTCAATGTTAATACATATGTATACATACAAAACGCATAGATTTATATAAGATTTATTTTATTATAAAATTATTAATCATTTAGATTTTGATTATATATTTTTACATTTTTTATTAGAGATTTTATTAGAGATGATTATGATAGAGATATTGAAGATTGTTATAACGAGGACTAAGGTCCTCTATTTATTTTAAAAGGTGGTATTAATGGATGAAAAAGAAAAACAAAGAAAATTACAAGCAATGTTATATGACTTGGAAAGATGTGAGAATGAAGGATTAAAGAAGATTATACAAAAAGAGTATGATTATTTGTTGAATGATGGATATAAGGATAGTATTGGAGAAGAAGAGATGTTAGATGCTTTTGATGAAGCACAAGATAATCATAAAAAATCATTAGATGATTAGAATGTATTTACAGGGTTTATTAGGATTTGAAGAGTTAGAAGAGAAAAAAAAGATATTGTGTGTAATAGATAATAAGATGGATATTGTAACTTATATTAGTGAGAAGTATAATATACCAATAGTAAAGACATATACAAATAGAGCTCCTTTATATGATGAAGAGAGTAGTGATTATTTCTTAACAAAAGAAAGATTAGAAAATATACCTGAAAGAGATTTTTTGTTAAAATTAAAATATAAAGGAGATAATTATTATAGTTTAGTAGGAGATTTAGAAGATAGAAATGTATGCCTAACAGATAGAGATGGATTACAACGAATGAAAGATTTGTTTGGGAATTTAGAAGCATGCTTTAATTTCTATTATTGTAAATCTTTTATTTTTTCTATTTTCCTATGAAATCTTAATCCTCCAGAAAAAATATAAATTTATATAATATTCCATACAAATAATTATTGATCTTATGAACTACATCATTGTTGATATCGGAGGAACTAAAACCTTGTTTGTTTACCTTAAAAAATCTATGAAAAAAACAAAAATTATTTTATCTAAAAAAGTAAAAACTCCTCAAAAAGATTTCTTCATAATTAAACATCTAAAACAATTAGACGAATTCATAAAAGAAACTAATATCAAAAATTTTAAACTTAGATATAGCGTTTGTGGTCCAGTAAAAAATAATGTAATTCTATCTCTTCCTAATCTTCAAATCTATGACCTTGATCTAAGAAAATATATCGAAGATTTTTTCTCTAAGAAAATCGATATAAAAATTGAAAATGATGTTAATTGTTTTGCCATTGGAATAAAAAATCTATACAAAAATCAAATACTAAATTCATCCTTTTTTTGTTTAAATATTGGAACAGGAATTGGAGGATCTTATGTTAATCATCAAAAATTATTTTTAGGTAATAATGGAAATTTTGCAGAAATAGGAAGAGAAATATTTAACCAAAAAATAAGAGAAGATTTCTTTTCAAAAAGCTTAGACTTGATTCATAAATTAAGACTTGAAATAATCAAAAAAAATGAAATCCAATTAAACAATTTTCAAGATTATTTAGAATTCATAAAAAAATATAATCTAAAAAATAATGATACCATTGAAAAAATAGATGATTATTTCTTTGAAAATTTCTTAGAATTAATCTCATCAATTGAAAAATTATATGATCCAAAATATATTTTCATAGGAGGTAGTTTAGTTTATTATTTAGAATATTTACTCGAAAAATATAAAAATAAAATAGAAGAAAAATCAGTAGGAGATTTTTATAAAAAAATAAAATACAAAGATTTTAATAAATTAAAAAATTTATTAGAAAACAACAAAGTAAATATATCAGAAAAATTAAATTACATAAATTACACTAACATAAATTACAATGTTTATGGAGCAATTTATTTAAATGAAAAGAAATGGTTATAAAAAAATGAAAAAAAAAGCAATCATAGGATCAGTTTTATCAACTTTGATGTATACAATTTTATTTTTAGCAGTAGTCATAATTCTAATTCTTTTTTTTAGCAATAAAAATACTAATCAAAATACAATTCAAAGAGAATATGAAAACACAAATAGATTGCTATACGATGGAATAATGCATATAGATAGAATATTTATAAATCAACATGGAGAAATCGAAATACATTTTTTTAAAAAGAATATTATAGATAAAGATTATATTCTTGTAAGTGAAAATTTCAATAAAGAAAAAAAATATCAATTTACATACGAAAACAAAGAATATATTATATCAAGATCAAATGCTTTTGAAGATTACCAATTAAATATATATAATTATAATACAAATTCACAAGATTTCATTTATATATATACAAAGAAATTAGATTAATAGCAAAAATTTATAAAATTAATATACTTAATTTTTATATAAAAAAGTGAAAATTATGGCAAAAGATATTTTTGATAGGAATTATTTTTCTCCTGTAAAAGAAAAAGAAATAGGAAATGTGGATGATATGGATAATAAAAAAAAAGATGATGGAGATTTTATATTAAATGATTTTGTAGAGGAAAATGATTCAAAAGAATCAAAAATGAATAAAAAAAGAATAAAATCAGATTTTAAATTAAAAAAAGAACAAAAACCAAATAAGATAAATATTTTTGAAATATTAAAAAATTCAAAATTAATTTTTACAATTTTAATTATTTTATTAGCAATTTTTAATTCATTAATGCTATTTAATGAATATAGCAAAGAAGCAAAAATGATTGCAAATCAAATAAATTTAAGCACAGATGGAAAATATTTTTTTTCAATGTTTGAAGTGAAAAATGAATCCATTGATACAAAAGTAACAAGTTTAGAATTTGTTAGATTTTATTTCATACAAAAGCCTATTGCAATTGTTCAGTATGGAGATTATAATACCTTAGAAACATTTTTAGAAAAATATTTAATGATTAATTATTTAGGTTTTTTATTATTAAATGTAATAATTTATGTTATAGGTTTTAAATTATTAGAATATTTTTTAACAGGATTATTTTTATTATATTCAATAATTGCGACAAAAAACACATTTAAAAATATTAGAGTAGTAAATGTAGTAATTAAAAGATCAATATTTATGATGTTTATAACATTATTTCCTTTGATATTACTACCACAATCTCTTTATGGATATTTATTTTACACATTGATTGTAATTATCCATGTTTTAATTGTGCTTGAGAGGAAAGTCCTGAAGTAATTATATTTTAATTTTTTTTATTTTTTATATTATTATTATAAAAATCTTAATAACAAAAAATACAAAACAAAATCAATTATTTTTATATATTAGCTTCAATATTAATATATAAAATGGAAACAGGAATTAAATTTTTTGACAATTATATTGGCGGAATTGAAGAT
>JAQUVJ010000046.1 GCA_028693395.1 Candidatus Nanoarchaeia archaeon
AACTATCTTTTGTAAAAATTTTACATTTATTTTTTTAGTTTTTTGCAAAAATATTAAACCAAAAAATGTTACAACTAAAAATAAAATTATAATAATTGAAATTAAAATTATTGGATTTAATCCTTTTGTTTCGCCTTTTGCTTCTTCTAATAATTCTTGTTGTTCTTTTTCAATTTGTTTTTCATAAACTTCAGGATTAATGTTACTTCTTAATTCTAAATTAATATCTTTTTCATTTCCTAAAAATGATAATAATATTTTTGATATAGAATATTTCTTTCTTGGAACATTATTTTGTAAAATAATTTGTTGTGTTTGATGTGGATTTATTGTAATTGTATTTTTGTTTAAATAAAAATAGTCATTATCATTTTCCAATATATTTACTATAATTGTTTGTTGTGTTTCTAAATTGTTTTTTACTTGTATTATGTGTTCTTTTTGGGTTATTGTTTTTTCTGTAATGATTTCAAAAGGGGGAAAATCATAAACAATAATGTTTTGAGATTTTTTTAATGTTTCTTCTTCAAAATAATCACTATGCTCAACATATTCACATTCTAAAGTGAATTCTGAAAATATATTTACTCCTTTTTGACCTATGAAATCTAATTTAAAATTGTTTTCAAAATCACTTACTTCATCTTTTTTCTCAACTCTAAATGAATATAAATTTGTATATGGACTTTTTAATTCACAATATAATTCCATGTTTGATTTTCCTGTTATTTTTCCATTTACTGTTCCATCATAACTTATTTGTTCTACATCTATTTTTGCTTCAAATTTTGGTTCATCAATAAAAACAATTGGTATTTGACCTATTAATAAATAATCTTTTAAATCATATTTTATATTTTTACTTTCTTTTGATTCGTTTAAGGAATTTTCAAATTCGTAATATTTTGTATCAATTGTTTTTGATGGTAATTTTGAATCAAAATCAATATTCTTGAACACTTCTTGATCTAAATCTTTTGATGGTAAATAAACACTAATATAACCAAATTTTATTCCTGGTTGTGTTAGTGTATCTTCTTCTATAAATAATTCATTTTTAATTATGTTTACTTTTTTTGATTCTTTTGATGCTAAATAATCAATTTTTAAATATTTTGATGCTATAAATTGACGATTTTGAGTATTATAAGTTGATATTAACAAATCATCTAAATTTAATTCTAAAATCATGTTTTTATAAATATAAGGAGTTGGATTTAAAATTGTTACATCTAAATTTTCTCTAACTCTTAAAAATATTGGATCAAAATTAATTATTGGTGTAAAATCTGTTTTTATCATATTGTAAAAACTTGCATAACTTTCAATTTTTTCTACTTTGTTTATATTTTCTAAGATATATTGCTTTGCATCTTTTAAATTTTCATCTTGTGTTTCTTTTGATTTTGAAAGATAATCAATAATTTTTGATGTAAATTCAATAGATTCTTCTGTTTTTGTTAGGTTTTTACCCCAACTTCCATCATTGTTTTGATTATAATATAACCAATTTTTAATGTTGTTTAAAACAATTGTAGAAGAATCTCCCATAACTTCTTTTATTGTTTGAGAGTAATAATTAGCAGTATAATAAAATAGAGAAGTCCATAAATAATTTATATTATCATATCTTGTTGTGTTGTATACTTCATAAGCATTAAAATAAACTTTATCATAACCTTCATTTCTTAAATATTTTGTAAAAAAACGAAATACATTTTCTCTTGTATTTTCTGATACATCTAAAAATAAAAAATAAAATGTTGATTCTATATCACAATATCCTTTTTCATTTAACAAACATGGTGATGGCATTGAATATTTTAATTCATTATCGCCTACTTTTAAAAGTTTTACTTCTTCGTTTCCATCAGTAAAGGAGAAATCTTCAACTCCTTGTAAGATTAAATCTGTGCTTGATGGAGTGCATTCAACATCTATATAAGTAGGATATTTTGGAGTTATTTCTACAGTATACTTTTCAACACTTGAGGATCTTGATGTTATTACATCTTCAATTTTTATTTCACAAGTAGTAGAACTAACATCTTCATCTTTGTATATTTCTAAATGATATTTATCATATAATTGTATTTTTGAATTTGATATTAACCATGTTCTCGCGTCTTGATATATTCTATTATTTGATAATCCTGAAATTTTTAAATAATAAAGTATCTTTGTTGTTTGTGACACACTACAATTTCCCTTTGGCCAACATTTTAATGATTCATCTCTTGAATTTTTTAAATTTTCAACTAATTGTTCTCTAATTGAATTAAAAGATTCAAATCCATTTAAAGCATAAATTATTTGTGCTTTTCCTTCATCGTTTTGTATTGTATTAATCTTATTTAAAATGAAATCTGGGGAAACTTCAGTGTTATACAAATTTACTTTTTTTTCTATAATTTTATCAATTCCATTATCCTTAAATTTCATTTGAAATGAAAATTCATTACAATTCATATTACTTAAATCAAAAGCTGTTAATCTTTGATTATTCCAATCTACAAAATCTGTTTCATAATCAAAAGA
>JAQUVJ010000027.1 GCA_028693395.1 Candidatus Nanoarchaeia archaeon
ACTACATAATTCCAGCCGGAATTCTTTAAAATTGTCCGAATATAAATCGGCTAGCTGTCCGAATCAACTCCGGCAGAGTGTCCGGATGTAAATCGGCTGGCTGTCCGAATTGTTCCGGCGTATGCAATATATCCCTCTATAATTGCATTTTCAAAAGCTGGTTTTAAAATAGCTGATACACAAGTAGTTAAAGTAGATTTATCAGTAAAAGTAGAATACCAGTCTTTTATTTTCGCTGGAGTAATTTCATGTGGATATTTTTTATCAAAAAAAGTTACAATTCTACTTTGAAATAAACTGTAATAAATCGATATTGTTGTAGGTTGAAGTTTTTTCTCTTTCTCTTCTAAAACTTCCATACAAAATTCTAAAACTGTTTTTCCTTTTGTTTTAACATTAAATTTTTTATAGAATTCATCATTTTTGTATTGATTTTCTAATAGTTTCCTGTTAGTTGGAGTATCTTTTAATTTACTAGATACTCTCTTTCCATTTATATCAATATATAAATAACCATTTCTATTATAAAGTCTCATAAATCATTTCTCCTTTGATTTCTTGAACTCTTCAATAGCACCACTTACAAATATTATTATAGATTTACTTCCCTTTATCTCTCTAAAAAAATGGTAACCTTCTTTAAAAATTTGTTCTCTCATATATTTAGCTATTGTACTGTCTGAGATTCCTAAAAATCTTCTAACATCAGCTCTTTTTGATAAATCATATTTTGGGGTTATTTGTTGCTCTAAATTAAATATTTTATTTTGCATTGTTTCTATTTGCTTATAAATGGTTGGTAATAATTTCAAAACACTGAAATCAACTGTTGTATTTACATTATTCATTTTATTTCCTTTTTTTACATTTATTGTTTAAAATCATTTTAAAGTATCTAAAAGAGATTTATTATATAAATCAATAAAAGTTAGCTTTAATTCTTTTTTGTTTGTTTTAGATATGTTTTTGAGCTTTAAAAGCTATTTTCTTTTTTAATTAACTTTTCAATCTCTTTTAATTGTGAAAATTTACAAGAAATGAGATGATTTATCTCTCTGTTCTCAAAATATGAGGTTGTTAGTTTAAATTCTTCTAAATGTTCAAATATTTCAATTTTTGAGATATATCTGTAACAATCAAGATAAAAGATTTGTTCACACTCAAGATTTTCAATTCTTCTAATAAAAGCTCTTTTCTCATCTTCTTCTTTATAGGCTAAAAAATCTTTAAAGTTATCTAGTGTCATCTCTTTATTTGCCATTAAAGAAGCAAATATTTTTTTACGATGTAGTCTTTCAGATTTTTTTGCTTTTAATCCATCAGCTACTAGCCAATTATAAAACTCATCAAATAGTTCTACTTTTTGATTTTCAGCTATCATATTTCTTCCTCTTCTTCTTTATAGAGTATAGTTATATATATTTATATGTGTCTAATTTTTAGACGATAAAATCTAAATTTTAGATTGCTGTCTAATTTTTAGACGGCTTTCCAATTTCAAAATTAACGAATTCGTCCCACCACAATTTAGTAGTTTTTAAAAATCCACTCTCTTCATTTTTTTCTACTAATTCTTTTTCTATGAGCTTTGTAATGCTGTTGTATGCAGAAGCTCTACTTAAACTAAACATTTTTCCTAATGTTTCGACTTTTCCGTGATACCAACCCTTAAAAATAGAATCAGGATTATTTGCCAAATGATATATTGCATTTGCTATGCAGTAATCATTATTTGATAAATCATATTTAACTCTCGGATTGTGCTTTATAGTTGTATAATCAGCTAATATTTCTATTTTTTCTTTTTTACTCATTTCCTATTTTCCTTTTTCAACTTGTAGCTAAAAATTCAGCTATATCTCTTTTTGTGTAGAGATAAGCTTTTCCAACTCTTTTACAAATAGGACCAATATTGTTACTTCGCCAAGTATTAAGTGTTCTTATTCCAACACCTAAAATTTTTGAAACTTCAAGGGAAGTTAATGTTATACTCTTTTCATATCCTAAATTATCAATATCTTTTAAATATTTTTCTAAATTATTTTTATCCATTTTTTTATCCATAAATTTTTATTAAAATCATTAAGCACTTATTCATCGGTGGCTTACCTAAACCTTACCCATTTCAGCTAGGGAATGCTCTCATAACACTAATAATTTAAAGAACTATAAGCTACAATTAGACTTATACTGAACAAATAAATGTTATATTTGTTATAAATGCAATTATTGTATATATGATATTAATTATTGCTTAAATATTGTTATATTTGCAATAGTTTTGAAAAAAGGATTTTTATGCCACATTCTATAAATGAAGCCGAAATTTTAATTGACAATTTATTGTCTTATTATAATGTTTCTACATATTCTGATTTAGCTTTAAAAATTGATACTACTCAAGCAAATATTTCTAGTTGGAAAATAAGAAATTCAATAAATGCAATTAAAAATAAATGTAAAGAATTAGGCATCTATAATGAAATCTTTGGAGATTTTAATTCAAATATTCAAATAAATCATAGTGTATCAGGTGGGCAAATTGCTCAAACTGTAAAAGGCAATTTAACTAAGAATAATCAAAATATTGATGATATAGATAATTCAACATTAAGTCTATTTAAAGAGGCTTATTATAAAGCAAAAGAAAGCGATGATATAAAAGGTTTTCGAATTCATTTAATGGAATATAAGTGATGAGTGATGATATTCAAAAAAATGAGGATATAAAAGGTGGGCAAATTGCTCAAACTGTTCAAGGTAACCAAATTCAAATAAACAACACATATCTTTCTGTACCTTCTAAATCATTAAAAGATTATGATAAAGAAATTTTTGTACAAAGTGGAATTCTTGCAAAACAAACAAAAAAAGCATTAGCTATATTTGTATTTACTTTTTATTTAATTCTTGTTACTTCATTATTTTCAACATTTAAAACTGAAATTGGTGAAATAGAATTAAAGTATTTTATTTTTTATGTATATTTATTTATTATGATTTCTCTAATATTTTTTTCTATTATATATTTATTTGTTTATTATAAGAATAGAGCAATATTAAAAATAGAAAATGATAAATTAACTCTATCTTTAGAGTGGAAAAAAGAACTTATATTAATCGAATATAAAGATATTAGGGGTTATTTAATAGAAAAAAACTTTTTAGATTTAGGGGCTAACTTTTTTATTTATAAAATTAATGAGCTAAATCCTTCTATGACATTTCAGGTTGTTTCAGTTCATCAAATAATTGCTATTGAAGAATTATTAAAAAATAAATTAATTGAAAAGTAAAATGAAAAGATGTTGAAAATTTAAAAAAGAAAACTCATAAATATTAATATTAATTTTATATCTAAATAGATATACTTTTGTATATCTTAAATAAAGGATTAAAATTATGTTAGCAGTTAAGAATACAAAACTTTTAGTATCAATGCCACAAAACTTATCAGATGAAGTTACAGAATTTGCAAAAGAATTAAATCAAAATAAAAGTGCTTTGATAAATCAAGCTTTAGAATTTTATTTTGACCATTTGGATTTACAAATTGCAAAAAAAAGAAGTTTAGAAAAAAATGAAACTATAAGTTTGAGCCAAATGAGAAAATTATCAGATGAACAAATATAGTTTAGATTTTGATAAAAAAGCTTCGAAAGATTTATTGTCTTTAGATAAATCTGTAAGAAATTTTATCTTAGATGAGTTAGAAATTTTTATAAAGAATTTTGATGAAGATTATGAAAAAGAGTTGATGAAAATAAAAAAAATAAAATCTTTACAGGGAGAATTTAAAGGTTTATTTAGATTAAGATTAAGAACTTATAGAATAATTTATGAAAAGCAAAATGGAAAACTTATAATTTTAGTTCTTAGAGTATCTCATAGAAAAGATGTATATAAATAAACAAGTCATTTACAAAATAAAATTAGTTGCTAATTAAAATATTTTTATTAGAAAAAATCCTAAAAACTTTTTTTAGCAAAAGAGCTTCGCAGAACAGAGAAAATAAAAGTGTAAGCTTTTATGGGAGTTACTCCCTATCTCTGTAATTTTTAAAATTATGATATAATTTATTAAATCATTTATAATATTTAAAATTTAAATGCTACTGCAATGAGTATATTTAAAATTTTCTATTAATTTTTTATTTGAAAAATCTCAATGTATAATTACTAGCAAAAGGGAAGACATATTGGCTAAGATAAAGCAAAGATTAAATAAACAAAAAGATTCAACCGATATGTTTATATCTCATATGATAAATAAAAAAATTATTGGTGAGAAAGCAATAAAATATTTACAAACTTTTAAATATGATCATAGTTATGGAGATATTATAAGATTATATGAAAAATTACCTCCTATATATAGTTCATTGTTAAAAAACATATTATTACCTTCAAATATTAAATCTATGTATTCTGGAATTTTTGGTTTTGATGAAGAACAAATTGAATCACACTTAAATGAAACAATTGCACTTTCGAGAATTTATAATGAAGAAATAAAAATTTTTTTATATTATAAAGAAAGCTTTGAACGAGATTTTTTATTTGAAAAATATAAAGAATGTCACAATATTCTTGAAGAATTTATAGCTAAAATATCATTTTCTAATTGGTATTTATTTCATATGTTTTTACTTAAAGAATATGAAGGAGGGTTCGATTCAACTTTTTCTTATTTAAAAGAAGTATTAGCATTTGGGCCAGAGCACCCTTTGCATACTATATTCTCTTTCTCCTTTTCTCGTATGGTAGATAAAGATTTGTCAATTATAAATTATAAAAATCATATAGAGACAGAGTACTATAAATATTATAATATTAAAAAAGATTCAAAAATTAGAACTTTTATTGCGTCTTATATTGAACCTTTTGAACTATTTTTTAGTAACAATGTTAATGATATATTTATTGGAGAAGAAATTTCTACAATTATTGATAGGTATATTAATTTACGTAAAATAATGATTAATTTATTTTTGAATAATGAATCATTATGTAAAATATTTTTAGAAAAAATATTAAAATTTACAAATGATCCTTTTTTTAATAAAATGCATGTTTTATTAACTGGAGAAGGTGTATTTATTAATTCTTCTAATGATGAGTCTAAACTTCTTTTTAATTCTTTGGATTGTTATACAATTGGTGATTATAAAAATTGTATTACTATGTCAAATGAGTATCTGTTAGAATATGGACTTTCAATAGATATTATAGAAATATATTTAAAATCACATATTAATTTAGGAATAAAATTTACTTATTCAGATGAAAATTGTCTTTATAAAGATATTCTAACAAATGTGTATAATATATTAATAAAAAATGATTTAGCAGTTGAATCTTTGATATCTTTACAAACACTTTCGTTTTCAATTCATAATTTTGACTTAGCAATACAATTGCAATACTTTGTTTCTAAAACTATAAATAATAAGAATTATAATTTTTATAAACGAATTTATCCTCTTTTTACACGTGTTTTAACTCCTAAAATAATTGATGAATTTAATATTGATAGTAAAAAGAAAATATTGGATGTTTTTTGTAATATATATCCTTCTTCAAGTACTGTGTATTTTTTTTCTGAACTAATAAATTTTGAATTAACTAACAATTTCAATACTAGTAAATTTAATATACCTGAAAGTAGAATTTTATTGCATTCATCAAAAATTCTTTTAGAAAAAAAAATGTATTCAGATGTTATAAAAAATCTGAAACCGCTTCAAAAAAATTTAGTTAACCAACCTCATTTACAAGAAGAGTATATTAAAATAATGTATAAAGCTTACTCTAGTGAGAAAAATATAGCAGAGTGTGTTAGTATATATATTGAAAATTATTTTATTAATAAACATTTACTAGACAATATTGATTACAAAGAAGAAATTAACTTTATTAATAATATTGGATATAAACAACTTAATATAAATTTAGATTTAATTTTATATTTGCATATATGTAAAGCAAGTTCAATTATAATTCCTCTTGCTTATAGAATGTTTATGAGAGAAATTAAAATAGGTAAACCCTCTGATATAAATATTCAAATTTTTAATAACCAGAAACTTATATATTTTCTAAAAAATGTATGTATTCAGAGTATTTTATCAAAAGATGTTATGAATTTTAAAAATCTTAATGATGTTTATTTAGAACGTGTAAAAATTTGTCAATTATTGACTAAAATAGATCCTAAAAATAATGATATATATAAAGATGAAATCATTGAGATTACAAGAACAATAAAAATTAAAGAAAGAATGAAAGATATTGATAATAGCAGGATATACGTTGATATAAATGGATTAAAAGAGTATGATTTAAAGGATTTTAGTAAAAATTTTGCTCGTTTTAAAAAAATAAAAAATTTAAAAGATGAAAGTAGTGAAGAATTTTTCATGATTGTTGCAGATAATAATGATAACAATTTAGAAAAAAAACAAAGATACAAAAAAAAATATGTTACACATGAAGAACAATTCTTAGCAATATTTTATGAATTATTTATGGAAATTAGAGATAAGTATTTATTTAGCAATGAACATGGTCTAGATTCTTATTTAAGTACAAGAATTAGGCATGGAACAATTACAGGACAACTAAGAAAAGTATTTAGTGAGCTACAACTAATAACAACAAAAGATTCAAATACTAATATTTATTTGGATAATACAATATTAATTAAAAAATTAAAGGTAACAGGTAAAAATTTAGAAAAATTTAATTTAATAATGAATAAGTTTTCTAATGATATTGATGACTACATAACTTTTATTAAAAATTCATTTATTCAAATAAAAACAGAAAATAATTCTGACGCATTATTTGATTTCTCAATTTATGCTTATTTTAATGAGCACATTATTAATCATTATCATAATAATTATGCAATACACATAGATAACGATAAAGATTTTATTCAGTTTTCTATTGATATTTGTGAAATTATTACAGATCATAATTTAGAAATGATAAGGACTTTTTTTCATAAAAATATAAAGCTACACTTTATGAATTTATTAGAAAGCTTAGAAAAAGATATAGGTTCTTTTGAGGATAAAATATTTTCTCCTTTATTAAATGATATTAGACGTTCAAGAACTGAGATTCAAACTACTATTGATACTGTTCGTTCTTGGTTTGAAAGAAAAAAAAGTCGAAATATACACTTTATATTAGATGATGTAATGGATACGACTGAAGAAATTATTAATAATTTATTTCCAAATATAAAACTAAATATGAGTAAAATAATAGAAAGTAAGGATATTATTGATGGACAATATTTTATAAGTTTTGTTGATTGTTTTAAAATTTTTGTAGAAAATATTATAAAGTATACAATGGGACAAAATGTAATTCAAGTTGATCTGGTAATAAATATTGAAAATTTTGAAGATCATATTATGTGTAGAGTTTCCAATGAGCTTATAGATACGTCTGAGAAAGCATTAAAAGAAATTGATGAGATAATTGCTCAAAAAGAGTTAGAAATAGCTGAAGCAACAAAAAGTGTAGCAAATAGACAAGAAGATAATACAGGAATTGTCAAAGCTACAAAAGCAATTAAAATAGGGCTTCGTAATCATAATAATACAGTAGCTTTTAAAAGAGTAAATAATAAAGCTATTATAGAAATGAAAGTATATAAAAAAGGATTGTTAATATGAAAATTTTAATAGTTGAAGATGATTTAAATAAATTAAATAATCTTGAAAAATTCATTCTAAAATATTTTAAAACAAAAAACATTGAAATAATTATTCAAATAAAAAATTCATATCAAAGTGGTCTTGAAAGTATTTTAAGTGATTCTTTTGATTTATTGTTACTAGATATGAGTTTACCGAATTTTGATACGATTGAAGGAAATGATAGTGGAGCTCCGTTATCTAGAGGAGGAGAATTAATACTTTATGAAATGGATGTTATGGACATAAATTTAAAAACCATAATTGTTAGTATGCATGATGATTTTGATGGAGATTCTCTTGAAGTAATTCATAACCAATATAAAGAAAAGTTTTCTAAATTTTATATGAGTTATGTTTTTTATAATGAAATTGAATCAAATTGGGAAAATGAATTAGAAAAAATATTAGATGGGGTTAGTAATGATTAAAATTTTATTATTAGATGATACAGCTGAAAAATTAAAAAAATTAAAATCGGTAATTGCTAAAAATCCTAATGTTGAGATTGATGATATTACTACTTCTGTATGTGCAAATGATGCACGAAGAGAACTATGTACTAAGCATTTTGATTTATTTATTACTGACTTATTAATTCCTCTAGATTTTGGGGACAAGCCATCTTCAGATGAATGTATTAGTTTATTACATGATATAGTAAATGATGATTACATTAAAAAACCTTCATACATTATTGGATTAAGTGCATATAAAGATGAAATTTTACAATATGAATCATATTTTTTATCCGAAGATTGTAATTTATTATCTTATGATGAAATGGAAAACAACTGGGAAATTTCATTGAATCAAAGAATAGATTATATATTTAAAAGTAAAAATAATGATTTGGGAAATATCGAAGAATATAAATATGATATAGGTATTATTTGTGCTTTAAATGAACCAGAGTTTTTACATATTAAGAAACTTTCTAATGATTGGAAGTTAATCAAAGTTAAAAGTACACCTATACAATTTTATGAAACATATTTTGTTCGTGATAATAAAAAATTAAAAGTTATAGCAGCATCTATTGACAAAATGGGTATGGTTGCAACTAGTATTTTTGCTACACAAATGATTGAATTATTTAGACCTAAATATTTAACTATGACAGGTATTGCAGCTGGAATTGAGGGTGAGGTTCAACTAGGTGATTTACTTGTCTTTGAATATTCATGGGACTATAATTCTGGAAAAATTAAAACTGATGAAAATGGTAAGGAACTTTTCGAAGTTGATATTAGGCAAGAAGTATTATGTAGCGATTTGTGTAATTATATGAAAGTATTTAAAAATGATGTAGATTTTTTATTTGATTTATATAAAAATTATTCTGCTACTAAACCAAAAACTCACTTAAATATTCATTTAGGTCATGTTGCATCTGGTGCCGCAGTTATAGCACATGATGAAATTGCTAGAAAAATTAAACAAACTGCTAGAAAATTAATTGGTATTGAAATGGAAGGATATGCTATTTTTTGTGCTGCTAATAATGCAACAAATCCTAAACCAATTCCATTAGTTATAAAATCAGTTTGTGATTTTGCAAATAAAGATAAAAATGATGATATACAAAATTATGCAGCATATACTAGTGCTAATGTATTACATGAATTTTTTTTAAGATATATAGATAGTATCCACAAAAAATAAATATTTTTATAAGATTAGTTGCTATTTTTTATTGATTTAAATTATTAAAAAATTTCAACTAATTTCTTATTTGATACTAATATTTATAATAATAGTTTAATGGGAGTTAACTTAAAAATTATATTTTATGGAGTGTCTATTTGTATGTTTAATATATTCATTACCAAGTTTCATAAATTCACCATCCCCAATAATTTCTATATTAATTTTAGTAAATTTATTTTTTTTTAAATATTCTTTTATTTTTTTACTATTAATTAAATTTATATTTTTTTCTTTTTTATTAATTATCGGTTTAAAATAATTAATAAGCGTTGCTTCTATAATTTTTATTCGAGTTTCTTTTTCAATTTCATCAATAAAATTTCTCATAATGAATGAAAAATTTATATTTGTAAATGATTCTATTTCAATTTTCGCATCATCGAATTCCAAAAAGTAGAATAGTAATTCTTCATCATCATTTAATTCCAAACTAAAATTTGTAAATTTTTCATGATCTGATAATCTTTTCATAACATCTTTGCTTCTCCCAATATAAATTAATTCACTGAATATTTCAAAAGGTTCTAATAATGCAAAAATATTATTTGCATAAAAAAATATTTCATAAATATCATGTTCTTCTAATGCTCTTTTAATGAATCCTGAGTCAATTACTAAATATTTTCCATCTTTATTAGTTTTTTCATTTAGTCTATGTTCCTTTCTAAATTTATAAAAAGTAGGATAAAAATCTTTTTTATCATAAGAGTATAAATTTTTTACATATTGTTTCCAGTTATGAAATGTATTTTGTAATTCAGGTGATAAAGAAAATAATAGATTAGGTATAAAATAATTAAACTTTCTACTTTTATTTCCGTATTTTAAATTTCCTTTTATATTGTAATTAAGTCCAAAATGAATTGATGAAACATCAAAACGCATTTTTTTCACTTTTGTAACAAAATATATATTTGAATTTTTGATGATATCATTTTCACTTAATAAGTTATAATTATGATCTCTGAGCATTTCCATAGTAAAAAAAACATGTTTTTTCATATAAGTGTGAAATACTTTTTCTTGCATATTTGGCCCTTTATTTCTCAATTATTAATAAGTATCTTTTAATATTAATGTAACTACTAATTTTTGTATAATATCCATTATATCATTTTACCTCTCCAACTTCTCACTCTTCCTCAAATACCCAAACTTACCTTTCCCCTGAGTTTGGATATTTAATCCTTGTTTTGCTTCTCTTTGTTTTTTCATTTTTAAGAACTCTGCATTTTTCTTTTCTAGGTCTGTAAGTTCAATTATTTCAGATTTATATTTAGTTTGATTTTTTATTTTATTTATTTGTAAATTCTTTTCATTTTTGCCTTGGATAGAACAATCCCAAACATCTTTAAAGCTTGTTTTTGTAAATACTTCTCTTTTACCATTTACTGCTTTTTTTCTAATTGTTCTTTCAATTGGTACTTTATCTACTTTTTGGAATTTAACAAATTCACCAACTTTTACATCATTTTCATTTATTACTTTCTCTAGCTCTTTACTCCAAATAGTTGTAATATCTCCATTCTTATTTTTATAACTTACAAAGTAGCTTTCATTATTTTTATCATCAAATTTATATTTAGCTTTTCCAAATTGTGTTACTTCGTAATGATGGTTTTTTATATTTTATAAGTCCAAATGAATTTGAGAAAAGATACAATGATAGTGTTACTCAACCAAAGGTGTTAACTGATTAAAAAAGTGTCTACCCTATTGAGGTCATTCCAAAATAAAGAAATATAATGATTTGTAAAAATATAGAAGAAGTAAAAAATAACATAAATAATATCGATGAACAAATAGTAAAACTAATTGCTTTAAGAGGTAGTTTTGTAAAACAAGCAGCAAAGTTTAAAAAAGATAGCGATTCTGTAAAAGCACCAACAAGGGTGGAAGAGGTTATTTCTAAAGTAAAAAATTTAG
>JAQUVJ010000047.1 GCA_028693395.1 Candidatus Nanoarchaeia archaeon
GTTAAACGGCCCGGAACCATGAACGCGTGGAAGTAAACCAACCTCGGTGCCCAAGGGGCGTATTTCCTTCAAACCCCGCCCGGAAACCCTCTGACCTTTATCCAGAATGGATGACCGGACAACATTTCTAAGGTTGTCTTCGAAAACTGCCATGATTTCTGATGGTGCATAGTCGTTACAGAGGGTGTTATAGACCTCTTGCTTTAGTGCTTCGATATTACTGATGCGGTCAGCCTTAATAGGAAGCTCAATGGCTGATGAAAGCCTTTTGCCAAGGACGTTTTCTACTGCTTGTACAACTTCGGAAGACCGTTTTACCGATGGTGTGGCTACCTTGGTTTTGCCAAAAGCCGCAACTATTTCATCCTGAAGGGCGATAATCTTCTGGTTGGCTTCATGTCCAAGGCGGACAGCCTCATTAAATATTTCTTCAGAAACCTCTTTTGCTCCAGCTTCTATCATTGCAACTGCGTCGCGGGTGGAAGCCAGAACAAGGTCAAGGTCAGCATCCAGAAGCTCAGGCAAAGTCGGGTTGATTTTGAATTCTCCGCCAAAATAACCTACGTTTACTGAGCCAACAGGGCCGTCAAAAGGTACTTGAGAAAGAGAAAGAACGCTTGATGCCCCGATCAAAGAAAGGATTTTAGGGTCATTTTCCTGGTCGGCAGACAGTACGGTGGTAATTATTTGAATTTCACGACGCCAGTCTTTGGGAAGTAATGGTCTGATTGGACGATCAGTGAGGCGACCAGCAAGGGTTGCTTCATCAGTAGGGCGCCCTTCACGCCTGAGGAAACCGCCGGGGATTTTCCCGGCTGCGTACATACGCTCGTCATAATTAACAGTAAGGGGTAGAAAATCTACCCCTTCGCGTGCCTCTGGGTTTACACATACGGTAGTGAGTACAACCGTATCACCATAACGTAAAGTTACAGCAGCGTCTGCTTGCGCAGCAACGCGCCCGATCTCGATAACGAGGTCTTTACCACCTATAGTGGTAGAAAAAGTTTGGGGAGTCATGATTTCTCCTGGTTTTTATTTGCGCAGTCCCAGGCGCTGAATAAGCTGCTGGTAACGGTCTGCATCTTCCTTATAAAGATAGGAAAGCAAGCGACGCCGTTGACCGACAAGCTTGAAGAGCCTGCGCTTGGTGTGGAAATCATGCCTGTTATCTGTCATATGACTGGTAAGCTGCTTGATGCGTGCGGTTAGTACAGCTACCTGAACTTCGGTGGAGCCAGTGTCTCCTTCGTGTAGCCTATACTCTTCAATAATGGTTGATTTGGTTTTCCTGTCCAAGTTTTACTCCTGAGACTTTTCGCTTTTTTATATTTATAATCGTGGGGATTATAACACAACACAAGGGCAAGTGTAAAACATTATCCAGTATAAGTTACGCTGCCGTTTTTCTTTTCGAGACACCGTTTTTTTGTTGCCTTTTTAAGTTTGGGCAAACCCAGGCATTTTTGTGTTAGTTAGATTTTAGTTAATTAGTACGTTGATTGCTTTAGAGCTAGTTGATATGGAGACATAAGTAATCAAATCTTTAATCAATCTCATAAGCAGCATTTCTTTTGCTACAGGATTCTTTTGAGCAATGTCGGCAATCTGATTTGTTTTTCTGCTTCTCACCTGCATCATCAAGCGAGTGCTCATTGCTCATATTTTCATTTAGAACCACTGCTGCCCCCAAATCATTAACAAGATGTTTTTGCATAAAAGTCCCCCAGGCTAGATTTTTTGATGACCACGAAATTTGTATCAGCTTTTCAATAAACTTTAAAAGTTATATTTCATGGATAAACTACGATATGTTAGCCAAGATACAACGTTTTGTCAAGCGGGTGTAAGGGTTAAAGCTCGAAATAGTGGTATTGTTTAGGGGTTAATTATAAGGCTGTTTATTCTACAGAAAGACGTCAGAATATGGCTACTAGCCACTATTTTCTACCATAAGTGGAGCTTCCTGGAGTTTTTTGGCCTTTATCAGATTGATAACCTGAGGTATAAACAAGACCAGGGTCAATATAAAGGTAAGTATGTCAGTTATCGGAAATGCCCACCATAAGCCATCAAGCTGCCAAAATTGGGGCAGTAAGATGATTGCCGGTATCAGGAAGAATACTGATCTTGCCATAGAAGAAAGTATTGATTGCCACACTTTTCCCAATGCCTGAAAACTGGTGGATGCTACCATAATAAATCCAACGATATAAATTACAAAAAATACACGTTTAGCGGCATATACTCCCAACTCTATCAATTCTACGTCGGTGGTAAAAATGTACATCAGAGGCTCCGGTAGAAAGTAGAGTATGAAAAATGAAATGATTCCAAATATTGTTGCGCACAAAATAGAAAGATTAAGCACCTTCAATGCCCTGTCATAGCGTTTTGCCCCGTAGTTATAACCAAGTATAGGTTGCATCCCCTGGCCGATTACAATGCCAGGCATCAGTGCAAACATGGAAATACGGTTGATAATTCCGTAGGCAGAAATTGCGATATCACCACCATAT
>JAQUVJ010000048.1 GCA_028693395.1 Candidatus Nanoarchaeia archaeon
CACCTTTTTTATCGGATCCGTTCTGGCCGCAGTGGGAGGCATCCTCTACGGCTGCCGTTACCCCCAGCTCATTCCTATGATGGGCGTCATGCCCGGTATTAAGTGCTTTATCGCGGCGGTCGTCGGTGGTATCGGCAACCTGACGGGCGCCGTCATCGGCGGACTGCTGCTCGGGTTCAGCGAAATCATGATCGTCGGGCTGTTGCCCTCCTTGAATGATTACCGCGACGGATTCGCGTTTGTCATCCTCATCCTGATCCTGCTCTTTAAGCCCACGGGGCTCTTCGGTAGCGCGACGAAAGAGAAGGTGTGATGATGAAAAGATTAAAATCGCTCGACCAAGATCTTCGAAAGCACTTCATCGGCGTCATCGTATTCATCTTAGTGGCCGTCATCTTGCAGTTTCTCGGCCTTGACAGCTACATCAACCGCATCTTGAATCTTGGCTTGATTTACGTGGTCGTCAGTTTGTCCATGAACCTGGTCAACGGCTTTACGGGCATGTTCTCCCTCGGCCACGCCGGCTTCATGGCCATCGGCGCCTATGCCATGGCCGTTTTGACGATGTCAGCGGACTTAAAAGAGAAATACTACCTGATTGAACCTGTGTTTCCGATTTTGAAACAGATTCAACTGCCTTACCTCGTCGCACTCCTTCTTGCGGGGCTCATCACGGCCTTCATCGGATTTTTGATCGCCCTTCCGGTCCTTCGACTCACGGACGACTACCTGGCGATTGCGACCCTGGGATTTGCTGAAATCATCTTGGTATTCATCCGAACGCAATTTCGTATCACGAACGGCGCGCTCGGCTTGAAGGGGATCCCGCAGCATGAGAATTTACTTTTGACGGCGGCACTGACGCTTGTCGTGATCCTTTTCATGATCTTTCTTACGCGATCGAGTTACGGAAAAGCCCTGATTGCCATCCGAGACGATGAGATCGCCGCCCAGGCGATCGGCATCAACATCTTCCGCCACAAGGTCGTGAGCTTTTCGATCAGTTCATTTCTGGCGGGGATCGGCGGTGGGATGCTCGCCGCCTTGGTCGGCACAATAAGCCCGGTGCAGTTCCAGTTTGTGCTCACCTTCAACGTCCTCCTGATCGTCGTATTGGGTGGGATGGGGCGCATCTGGGGCAACGTCATCGCCGCGATTGTGGTCACCGGGATGCTCGAATACCTGCGTATCCTGGACGAACCGATCAACTTCCTGTTCATTAAGACAGACGATGGCCTGCCGGGACTTCGGATGGTTGTTTTCTCCATCCTCCTCATGGTCATCGTCATCTTCAGAAGACCGGATCGCCGCTTCTTAGAACCGGCGCGAGAAAAGGTCGCACAGTCGATCAAGTCGCTTTTGACCAAAAAGAACGGAGGGACACCCAATGCTTCAAATTGATCAAATGACGATGCGATTCGGCGGCGTGGTGGCAGTCTCCGAGGCCACGATGCAAATCAACAAGGGTGAGATCATCGGCCTGATCGGTCCGAACGGTGCCGGAAAAACGACTGTCTTCAACGTCGTGACAGGTATCTATCCGCCGACCGAAGGCAAGATCTTCTTTAACCCCGGTGAGGGAAGCGTCAATATCTCGGGTAAAAAACCCAATGTTATCTGCAAACAGGGCATCTGCCGTACGTTCCAAAATATCCGGTTATTCAAGAGCATGTCCGTGTACGAAAATGTGTATATGGGCCACCATATGGACTTGAAGTCAGGCTGGCTTCAGGCCATCTTCCATCTGCCCCCGTACCCCAAAGAGGTGCGCGAGAACCGCGAACACACAGAATACCTCTTGGAAAGTGTCGGCCTGGCGGATGAACGAAACGAGCTGGCAACCTCGCTGCCCTATGGTATGCAAAGGCGCCTTGAAATTGCGCGTGCCTTGGCCACACGACCAAAACTCCTCTTACTGGATGAACCGGCCGCCGGCATGAACCCGCAGGAAACCAAAGATCTCATGGCTTTTATTAAGAAGATCCGAGACGAATACGACCTCACGATATTCCTTATTGAGCACCACATGGATGTCATCATGGGGGTCAGTGAACGGATCTATGTCCTCGACCACGGTGTCATGATCGCCGAAGGCACGCCGGAAGTGATCCAAAGCAACCCGAAGGTCATCGAAGCGTATCTGGGGGTGGAATAGATGTTAAAAGTCCATGATTTACACGTCAGCTACGGCGGCATCAAAGCGGTCCGCGGGATTACGCTCGATATTGAAGACAACAAAATTGTGACCTTGATCGGGGCAAACGGCGCCGGTAAATCGTCGACCCTGCGCGCCATCATGGGACAGATCCCAAAAGCCGGAGGGTCGGTCTTTTTTGACGACCTTGAACTCACGAACATGAAGACCATGGATATCGTCAAGTCAGGGATCTCCCTATCTCCGGAAGGGCGGCGCATCTTCCCCAACCTCACGGTGCGTGAAAACCTCATCATGGGCGCTTATACGGTGAACGATAAGCGTGTCATTGACGATGGCATCAGC
>JAQUVJ010000028.1 GCA_028693395.1 Candidatus Nanoarchaeia archaeon
AGTTTCAAAAGAAGAAATTAATTTTTGTTTAAAACCAGAAAAATTCATTTCATTATCTTCATTAATAAAATTATCCCATTCCTTAGTAATATCAATAAGTAAAGTATCGAAATCATTTAAAATATCATCACAAAATTTATCCAATAAAGATGTTAACCTCCAAAACTTAGAAAAAAGTTTTTGAAAGATATACATAGAATTCTTAGAAAAGTTTTTTGAATAAAGTAATCTTAAAATTTCCTCTTTTATATCATATAGTTCCTTTCCTGATTTTTTATATTGAAGCTGTTTACTTTCATATTCAAAATTATTCTTTGAATATTCTAATACAGTTTCATTAACACAATTTTTAACATTATTTAAGACTCCTTTATAATTATAATCTTTATTACAATCAAAAGGTTTTACACATATTCCTCCATAAATATACCATCCATTAGGTATTTTTAAATCACAATCTTTTATTACATCATATATTATTTTTTGAGCAGTAGTTTTTAATATCCTTTTTTTAGAAATCTCTAACCATTTTTTTTGAATAAGATGATATAAAGAATCAATTAATTCATTAGTTTTTTCATCAATAAAAAGATTAAAAAAAGTATTTTCTCTCAAATTATGATTACAAGAAATAAAATATTTTTTATTTTTTCCAATTTTTTCTTCTATAATAAATCCACTTTCATTTAAAATCTTTAAATATTGTGAAATTGAAATTCTATCAAGTCCTGTTTCTTTACTAATTTCAGTTATTGATTTTGGTTTATTAGACAAAACTCTAAGAACATTTACTAAAAGATTTTTTGTTGAACCTTTTCCCATAAATTATAAATAATAATGTATATATAAAAACATTTCTAATTATATGTATATAATTAACAACATCTATATAATAATAACTTTAATTTGTTTCTAACTTTTCACCACAATTATTTTAAATAAAACCAAATTTACAATAAAATATGGATACAATAATAGAAAAAGCAAAACAATTATTTCTAAAATCAATAGATAATTTTGGAAGCGATCCTTACAGACTAAAAACTCATGTTCCAGAAGTAGAAAGATGGGCTAAATATCTATTAACAAAATATAAAGCAGATAAAGAAATAGTTTTAATATCAGTTTGGTTTCATGATATAGGACATTACCCATTACCTTATAATGAGGATCACGCAATAAGAAGCGAAAAAATAGCAAAACAATTCTTAGAAAATAATAATTATACAAAAACAAAAGAAGTTTTACACTGCATTAGAGCACATAGATGTAATGACATACCACCAGAAACAATAGAAGCAAAAATAGTAGCATTTTGTGATAGTGCAAGTCATATAACAGATCCAGTTTATTTCAATATGGCAAAAGACTTTAAAATAGAAAATAGAAAAGGAGTAATAGATAAAATCAAAAGAGATTATAGAGATCTAGGATTCTTTCCAGAAATCCAACAAGAATTAAAACCATTAGTTGAATCATGGGAAAATCTAATTAAAATTTATGAACAAATAGATTTCATTTAAAATAATTTATGTATGAGTATATATATCAGATATATGTTGAGTAATATGGTAAGAATTGTTATTAATATCCCAGAAAAAACAAATCGTATTTTAAATATAATAAAAGCAAAATACGGATTAAAAGATAAAAGTCAAGCAATAAAAGTGGTTGTAGATATTTTTGAACCTGAATTAAAACCTGAATTTATTGAAGAAACAAATAAAATCTTAAAAGGCGAATTTAAAAAATACAAATCAATAGAAGATTTAGAGAAAATGTAATTTTTTATTATCTTTTGGCTCAGATAATAAATAAAATTTATATATGAGTTAGTATTTGTAAATTATTAATTGATAACAAATTGTGATTAATATGTCAATAATAATAAAAAAACAAAATACAAAACACAGTCCAACATTAAACACAGTAATTATGGTAGAAGAAGTTTTAAAACAATCAGAAAATAGTGTTATAACGATTGCAGAATTAAAAAAAAAACTTCCAAAACAAGTGAATCATAATGTTTTAAAAACAATTCTTATTTATCTTGAAGTAAGTAATAAAATTGCAGTAAGTATTAGTGGAATTACATGGATTTTTAATACAAACTTAAAACTACAAGACGAAATAGAAAAAGGTTTTGAACTATGAAAAGAATTAGAGTTATACTTTCAAAAGATGCAGAAGTAGTTTACAAATATCTTAATTCAAGAGCAATAAATTCAAAAAATGAAAATATGATTTTAAGTTCATTTCATAAAAAAATTGATTTAATAAAATCAAATGTTCATTATGGAAATCCCATATCAAAAAAATTAATTCCTGAAGAATATAAAATTAAATATGAAATATCAAATTTATTTAGAGTAGAACTTCCAAATTATTGGAGAATGCTCTATACATTAAGAAATGGAGATTCAGAAATAGAAATAATAGCATTTATTTTAGATATTGTTAATCATAAAGATTATGATAAAAAATTTGGTTACAAATCATAAAAAATAAAAAAAAGGGTAAAACCCTAATTAACAACCTTAATCCTCTTCTTATAAATAAAATAAAGACCTATCATAATAGCACCAACACCCAAAAAAGCAATAGCAACATTCTGACTTGCCCTCATAATATCCGTATAAAAACTAAGATTAGTTACACTCTCCATAATCTCTTGTGAAATATTACTACCAAAAAACTTACTAACAATATCCGCAGAAGAAAACAAAACATTAAACACAATAAACAAAGCTCCAGTAAACAAAATATTAATACCTATTGACAAATTAGTCTTATTAAATCCATTAGCCATATACAAAAAAGCAAGATTAATAGCAACCAAAATACCAAGCAAAACATAATCCATAATCATCTTTAAATACCAAGAATTCTTAATATTCTCAAGTAAAGAATCAATTTGTTCACCATAAGCATCCATTAAAGCCTCCTTTGATAAAACCAAATTTTTTTCAAACTCATTTCTAATTTGAGGCTTAAAATATTCCAAAATATAAAAATTACTATCATTTTTACAATTAGTATAAACATCATAAATCTTAGTATCATTAGAATTTTTAGAATAATTCAAAATTTGATCAATAATATCATCAAACTCAACAAAAACTCCCTGTTCAATATAATTTGCCTGAGATTCCAAAGCCCAATTATCAATATAAGAAACAAAATCACTACATTTAGTCTCATCAATACCCATTTCAGGAATCAATTGATAATTTTTATACAAGCTATAATTAGTTTGCACATTCATTTGATCAACATTCATACTACTAATCATCTCAGTAGTTGTCTCATAAAGCTCCTCCAAAGTTTTTTCTCTATCTCTTTCAATTGAATTGATCGCAACATTCATTAATATAGAAACTATTAACAAAACAACCAAAATCTGAAAAGTAACAGAAAAAATCGTACCAAATAATTTTTTAACTAATTTAGCCATTTATAATTCACCTATTTCATATCTTGAACACTTTTTATTTCAATAATTTTATTTTGAATAGAAGAAAAATCTATCATATCCTTTCCTTCATAATTAATAGTAATATCCTCATATTTTTTTATCTTATCAGGAACTAATTTCATACCCCTTTTCTTAAACAAAACCAAACAATTTCCTTCTTTACAAGGCTTATCATTTGCAGTATAAGAACTATTATAAAATCTCATTACACACTCATTTTCATTTTGTGTAAAAAAATAATTAAAATTATCACCAACTCTTACAGAACTCAAAATATAATCCATTCTCTCAAAACCACTAATACATTGTTGATAATCATTACTAGTAAAAATATTAAAAAAACCACTATAAATACCAAGTCCTGCAATAATCGCAATAACCGCAACAACAAGACTAATAGACTCCAATAATGTATCACTAATCATTTCAAGAATATATATTCATCCTTATTTAAAAGTTTTTGTCTTTTTTTTTAGTAAGTTTTTTAAATAAAGTCATATTCTTATTATTCAGAAGAGAGAAACGAGAGGAAATTAAATGGCTTTAATTAATTACGAAATCTTAAAAAACGAAAAGGAAGACCTTGATAAATTAAAAATTTCATTCTTAAAAAAAAAACCATCAGATAGATTCAAAAGAAGATATCTTTTATTAGAAATAACACCAATCAAAGAAGCAAAAATAAACGAAAATAACATAATAAATGAATTAAAGCAAACTATAAAAAATTTCTTTGGAATCTTAGATTATTCATTATCACATTTTTTCGTATTAAAAAATTCAATAAAAAACAAAAATAATAAATATTACTTAATAATAAAAATATCAAATAAGTATATAGAAAAATTAAAAACAAGTTTATTCTTTCTAAGAAAAATAAATAATAATGATATATACATTCAAACAATTTACACATCAGGTTCATTAAAAAAAATAAATACAATACAAGGTGAATAAAAAATGACAAGTTTACATCAAGAAATGGGATATGATAGAGCAATAACAATGTTCTCCCCAGATGGAAGATTATTGCAAGTAGAATATGCAAGAAAAACAGTAGAAAATGGAAATGACGCATTAGGTTTTGTTTGTAAAGACGGAATTTTATTAGTCTCAACAAAAAAATCAACAAATCCATTAATGATTATGACAAGTGTTGAAAAAAGTTATGTGGTTGATGATCATGTAATTTCAGTATCATCAGGTTTATTATCTGATTCAAGAGTTTTAATCGATAAAGCAAGAATTTATGCACAAGAAAACAGATTAAAATTTCAAGCACCTATTGATACATTATCACTTGTAAAATATATAGCTGATATAAAACAATACACAACACAAACTGGTTCAATGAGACCATTTGGAGTATCGTTTTTAATAGGAGGAATTGATATTACAGGAAAAAGATTATTTGTAACAGATCCTGTAGGAATCTATTTCGAATATAAAGCAGCAGCAATAGGTAAAAATGAAAAAACAATTAATGAAAAATTAATAGAAAGATATAAAGATAATATGACAATGAAAGATTCAATGCTTTTATCCTTAAATATATTAAAAGAAGTTCAAGGAGAAGATTTTGACATGAAATCACTTGACGTTATTTTAATAGAAGAAAAAGCAGAAAAAACAAAGTTTTTTTCAGGAAATGACATATTAGATTATTTTGATGTTCATATAAACAAATAGACAAATAGAGGTAAAAAAAATGATAAAATTTAGTGAAGGTTCAGTTGTTGTTCCAGGAGAAGCAGTAGCTGAAGGAAAAGAATATAGAATTGGCCAAGGATTTTATAGAGTTGGCGAAAAAGTATTTGCAAGCAGACTTGGAATTTTAAGAATCAAAGAAGAAGATAATTTCATTTATTTAGTTCCTTTAACAGGAGTTTACAATCCAAGAGAAGGAGATACTGTAATAGGTAAAATTGAAGATTTTCATTCACTTGGTTGGAGAATTGACTTATTTTGTCCATATTCAGCAATGCTTATGGTAAGAGAAGTTCCAGGATATGTTCCAGCAGGAGAATTGGATAAAGTTTTTGATATTGGTGATTTAGTTTGTGTAAAAATCACAAAAGTTACTAATAACAAGATGATTGATGTTAGTATGAATGGACCAGGTTTATTCAAATTAAACGAAGGAAGAATCATTAAAATTAGTTCTCAAAAAATACCAAGAGTTATTGGAAAACAAGGTTCAATGGTTAATATGTTGAAAGATAAAACAGGTTGTAAAGTAATTGTTGGAAAAAACGGATTAATTTGGACAAAAGGAGAACCAAAAACAGAAATTATTGTAAATGAAGCAATAAAAATGATAGAAGATTTATCTCACACATCAGGATTAACCGATAGAGTTGCTGAAATGTTAGATAAAAAAATGGAAGAATATAATAAAAATAAAGGATGATTATAATGGTTTACAAAAAAAGATTAGACGGTCGTAAATTTGATGAATTAAGAGACATCGAAGCAAAAGTAGGAGTAATTAAAAACGCAGATGGTTCTGCTTTTTTTAAAATAGGAAATACTCATGCATACGCTTCAGTTTATGGACCAAAAAAATTATACACAAGAAGTATGCAAGATCCAAAATCAGGTATTATTACATGTAAATATAATATGATGCCTTTCTCAGGAGCAGGAGGAAGAGTTAGACCTGGTGGAAATAGAAGAAGTAAAGAAATCTCAATGGTTACTGAAAATGTATTCAAAGATTTAATTGATTTATCAGAATACCCAAATGCAGTAGTTGAAGTTTATATTGAATTACCACAAACTGATGCAGGTTCAAGATGTTGCGGTATTTGTGCAGCTTCACTTGCTTTAGCAGACGCAGGGATTCCAATGAAATCATTAGTTGGAGCAATTGCTGTTGGATTAGTTGATGAAAAAGTTGTCGTAGACTTAACTTATGAAGAAGAACACTATCCAGAATTTGCAAAAGACAAAATAACATCAGAACATGTAGCAGATATTCCTTTAGCATTCATTCCAGGAAGTGATAAAATATTCTTATTACAAATGGACGGAGTTATCTCTAAAAAGAGTTTAATAGAAGCATTAGAAGTAGGTAAAAAAGCAGCAGATAAAATATTTGATATTCAAGTAAAAGCTTTGAAAGAAAAATATAACGTAGAAGAATAAGGTGAATATGATGTTAAAAGAAAAATTTCATTTATTAAGATATTTATCAGATGGTATTAAATCTGATGGTGTTTTACTTGATAAGTATAGAGATATAAGTTATGAAGTAAACACAATTAAAACAGCAGAAGGTTCATGTGATTTAAAATTAGGAAACACTCATGTAATTGCAGGTGTAAAATTTGAAATGGGAACACCATACGAAGACACACCAGATGAAGGAGGAATAATGATTAATGTAGAATTATTACCTTTATCAAGTCCAGATTATTTTCCAGGACCTCCAACAGACAAGGCAATAGAATTGTCAAGAGTAATCGACAGAGGAATAAGAGAATCAGGAGCAGTAGACTTGAAGAGTTTATGTATTGTTGAAGGAGAACAAGTTTTAACAGTAGTTGTTGATGTTTGTGCAATCAATGATGATGGAAATTTATTAGATGCAGGAGCACTTGCTTCATTAATTGCATTAAAAAACGCAAAAATTCCAAAAATTGAAAATGGAAAAATTGATTACACACAATTAACAAAAGATACAGTAAAACTAAAAGAATTACCTATAACAATCACATGTTATAAAATAGGAGAATATGTTTTTGTAGATCCAACAACTTATGAAGAAAAATATTATGATTCAAGATTAACAATCACCACAATCGATGATTCATCAATAGTTGCACTTCAAAAAGGTGGAGAAAAAGCAATAACAATTTCCGATGTTGATAAAATGACAGATTTAGCACTTACAAAATCAAAAGAAATCAGAAAAATGATAAAAAAGTGATGAAAAATGGAATTTAAAACAAGAGAAGAAATGAGTAAATTTGACAGAACAAGACTTATTGCAGCAAGAGCTCATCAAATAGCTGATGGTTCTCCAGTAAAAGTAGAATTAACTCAAGAAGAATTAGAAAAAATCAATTATAATCCAATAAAAATTGCAATGATGGAATTTGAAAAAGATTTAATTGATTTAAAAGTTTTAAAGGACTTAAAATAATTTTTTTTATTTTAAGTTAACTTTAAAAAGAGAATTAATTTCCAAGTTGAAGATGAAAAAAGAAGATAGTCAGGAATACGTTTATACAATAAAAGTTCCAATGCAAAGAGTAGCAGTTATAATAGGAAAACAAGGTCAAACAAAAAAGGAACTTGAAGATTTAATGAAGTGTGAACTGGAAATAAATTCTCAAGAAGGAGATGTTACAATTATTTGTGATGATGCAATAAAGATGTATAATAATACATTAGTAATAAAAGCAATAGCAAGAGGTTTTAATCCTGATAAAGCTGTTTTATTATTAAGTGATTCATATATATTAGAAATAATAGAATTGAATGATTATGTTTCTGAAAATCAATATCCAAGATTGAGATCAAGAGTTATTGGAACAAAAGGTTCCACAAGAGCAACACTTGAAGAAAAATCTGGAGCAATGATTAGTATTTTTGGAAAAACGATTGCAATAATAGGAAAGATTGAAGAAGTTTCTCTTGCTAAATATGCTGTTGAAATGTTATTAAAAGGAGCAAAACAAACATCTGCTTACAAATATTTGGATGCAAGAATGGCAGACAATATTAAAACTCAATTAGAAAGCAAAGAATATTTTTATCAAAAGTTTGAAGATAAAGATATAGATGAATTTAAAAAAGATGATTAGGTGATATTATGATTATACCAATAAGATGTATAACTTGTGGAAAACCAGTAGCACATTTGTGGGAAGAATTTAAAGAAAAGGTTGCAAAAGGAATGGAACCAGGAGAAGTAATGGATGAATTAGGATTGGATAGAGCATGTTGTAGAAGTTTATTTTTGACTCATGTAGATTCAATTGATTTAATAAATAAATTTAAGAAATATTAAATTTTATTAAATTTTAATTCTTTTGTTTTTCCAACAATATAATTTAAAACGTTTCTTATATCAAATTCTTTTTTTGTAATTTTTTTATAAATTAAATTTATGTTTTCTACATCTCTAATTAAATAATCTGTTGCATTTGCAGAATCTATAGATAATGATTGTGATACATCTATAATATATGGTTCTTCGTTAAAATTTAAGACATTAAATCCTGATAAATCAGCGTGAATTATTTTCGCTTCTTGATACATTATCTTTATTTCTTCAATTAATTTTAAGAAAAAATCATCTGGATTTAGTGGCCAGTAATCTTTTAATGGAGGTGCTGCTTGGTTTTCTCCAATCATTTGCATTATTAATATATTTTCTTTTTGATAGATTGGTCTAGGTGAATTCATGTTTGCTGTTTTCATTTTATTTAAATTTCTAAATTCTCTAGATGCCCAAGTAAAAACAATTTGTCTTTTTCTATTTGACAAATTTGAATATCTTTTATCTTCTAATAAATATTCTTTCATTTTATTAAAATTACTTGTGTTTAAAAGATAAATTTTAACAATTACTTTTTCATTTCCTTTTGTTGCAATAAAAATATTTGATTCTTTTCCTACTTTTATTTTAGAAATTAAATCGTCAAAATATCCTTTAGAAGAAAGTTCAAATAATAATCTTAAAGTATGATTGTCAAAGACTTCATTATAAGTTTTAAATTTATCTTTATCAATCATTTTGTAAAAAAAAGAAAAATTTAAGCTGTAATTTTTTTAACTACAACTTTTGCGCCTCTTGGCATTTTTGTGCTAATTCTTCCTAAGATTTTTCTGGATAATTCAACTTGAGCTTGATCAACATGAACTCTAAAGATTGTTTCTCCTTTTCTTACTTGCGCAGCTCTTCCAATAACTTTACCAAAAGACATTTTCATACCAGTACTAAGTCTATCTGCTCCTGCTCCACTTGCTGTTGCATTTTCTCTTAAAAAGTGGTGTGGGTATTTAGATACTTGTAAATGATATCCTAATCTTCCAAAATTCTTTTCTAAATGTCTGTTAGCCATTTTTCTTGCTGCTTCTAAAGAGTTATCTCTTATTTGTAAATCACAATCACTTATTAATGATAATTCATATTCAAACTTTCTTTTTGTATCTCCTAAATCAAACTTAACAACTTTAGTTGGAGGACTTGCTCTAACAAAATTTAAAGCTCTGAATCTTGATTTTCTAGTGTAAGGTCTCTCTATAGTTCTGTATCCTACAAATTTTCTTAATTTTGCCATAATATCTACCTTTTTTATTATTTCTTATTATAATTAGGATTTTTTTTTTATATATAAATATAATTGTTTGTATAATTTATTGTAATTTTATTTATATTATTATTTATATTATTTTATTTTATAAAAAATATCCAATTGTTAAAAAAAAGAGTTCTATATAAAGATATTTGATTTTATATTTTTAATTTTTTAAAAAAAACAAGACAAATCAAAAACTTTATATACTATTCCTTTTTCCAGATTACTCGTTGAAAAACAATCGCCTCCATCTTAACAAAGTGCTCAAATGTTTCTAAAACATTTGTAAGGTAGTTGTATATTATATAATGCTAAATGCTTATTTTTTTAAGTTTCAAACGTGCGTATTAATTTCCCGTTGATCCTGCGGGAGGATGCGGCTATTGGAGTTCGATTAAGACATGCAAGTTAATCGGTATGAA
>JAQUVJ010000007.1:0-2702 GCA_028693395.1 Candidatus Nanoarchaeia archaeon
AATTGAATATAACATATATTAAGCGTAAAAAAAGTACGCCTTTTATATCCATTGGACACACTTTGCGAACTTTTATAAATTTCCTAATCTCTTTTATATCTATGATTAAAGAAGAATTCAAAATCACTAAAATCGATGAATTAATTACACAAGAATGTAAACTCAAAGGATATTCTCAAAAAACAATTGATAACTATCTATATTATATTAAAAAATTTCTAAACTCTAAAAAAACACCAAGAAACTTCCTTTTGCAATTAATTAATAAAAATAACTCTGATAATACAATAAGATCTGCAGGATTTGCAATCAAATTTTATCTCAATACAATTAAAAAAAACAATTCAGAAATACAAAATATCTTAAACAATCTACCTAATCTCAAAAAAGAAAAAAAACTTCCAATAATCCTTTCAAAAGAAGAAATAGAATCACTTATATCTTCAACAAAAAATATCAATCATAGACTAATTATACAAATAGGATATTCTGCAGGTTTACGAATAAGCGAGATAATCAACCTTAAATGGCAAGATATTGATTTTGATAGAAATCTTATTCATCTAAAAAAAGCAAAAGGAAAAAAAGATAGAATTGTAATGCTTTCTTTAAAAGTTAAAGATAGTTTAATGAGTCTTACAAAGCAAAAAGAAGGATATGTTTTTTTAACAAATAGAAATACAAAATATACATCAAGAACAATACAAAAGATCATAAAAAATGCATCTATTAAAGTTGGTATAAGAAAAAGCATTACTCCGCATTCATTAAGACACTCTTTTGCAACTCATCTTTTAGAAAATGGCACTGATATTAGATATATCCGAGATTTATTAGGACATTCAGATATTAGTACAACATTGATTTATACAAAAGTATCAAATAAAAATATTTGTAAAATTAAAAGCCCATTAGATGATTAACTCCTCTCTTACAAACTATTTTTTCTTTAATCTATTTGTTATGTTCTGTGCAACTATTACTCCATTTACACTTGCTTGAATTAATCCTCTTGTAAATCCTGCACCATCTCCTGCAACAAATAAATTCTTTATGTTTGTTTCCAAATCATCATTTACCTTTACTTTGTTTCCATAAAATTTTACTTCAACTCCATATAATAATGTATCATTGTTTGCAATACCAGGTGCAATCTTATTTAATGCATCCAATGTTTCCTTTATATCCAACATTATTCTATAAGGCAAAACTAAACTTAAATCTCCAGGAACAGCTGATTTTAATGTTGGTTGAACAAAACTTCTTTGCATCCTTTTATCTGTTGTTCTTCTTCCTTTTAAAAAATCTCCATATTTTTGTACTATAACAGAACCTCCTGATAACATATTTGATAAATGTGCAATATATTGTCCATATTTTATTGGTTCATTAAAAGGATCAGTAAACTTTTTTGTAACAAGTAAAGCAAAATTAGTATTATTTGTTTTCCTATCCAATTCCTTATAACTATGACCATTAACAGTAACTAAATTATTATCATATCTTTCTTCTGAAACATGTCCACCTGGATTTTGACAAAAAGTTCTCACTTTATCGTCAAATGTTTCAGTAAAATAGACTAATTTGCTCTCGTATAGCTCGTTTAATTCATTCATTATATCATTTGTTGTTTCTACTCTTACTCCAATATCAACATTTGAATTTTCGGTTTCAATTTTGTTTTTTCTACAAGTATCTTGAAGCCATTTAGCACCTTCTCTACCAATTGCAATTAATGTATTTTTAGAATGAAATTTTGAATCTTTGGTTTCAACTCCAATTATTTTATTATTTTCTATGATTAAATTTGTTACAGGTGAATTGAATTTAATTTCAATACCTTTTTCTTTTAGATGATTTTGTAATTTTAAATATATTTCAAAACTTTTTTCAGTTCCAAGATGTCTTACAGGACAATCAATCAATTTTACACCAGCTTTTATTGCTTTTTTCTTGATTTCTAAGTAAGATTTTGCACCATTATTATCATAAAAATGAGGATCAGCTCCAAGATTTAAATAAATTGAATCTACATATTTAATCATTTTTTCTATTTTTTCTTTTCCATAAATATTTGACAATTCTTCTCCACCAACATCTGAACTTAAAGAAAGTTTTCCATCACTAAATGCACCTGCTCCTGCAAATCCACTTGTAATATTACAAGGAGAACAATTAGCACATTTTTTATTTTCTCTTTGAGGACAAATTCTTTTTTCAATTTCTCGTCCTTTTTCAAATAGTAAAATAGAAGAATTAGGGTTTAATTTATTATATTCGTAGGCACAAAAAATACCTGCTGGTCCAGCTCCAATTATGATTAAATCGTATGTTTTTTCTTTATTCATTCAAACCAATAATAGTAAAAAAGTCTTTTATATATAATTATTTAGTATTTGGAATTTTACTATAATTTTTATGATTTTGTTAAAAATTTTAAATAAAAGTTTCAAAAAGTGAGAGGTTAATATTATATATTATTCTTATATTATTTTTATTTATTTTAATAGTAATTTATAACATATTTTATAATGTATTTTTTAATTTTTTTATAATTTTCTGGCAAATCAAATAAATTAAGGTAAAAATATGGAAGAAAATAAAAAAAACATAAAAAATATTGAAATCATAGAAATCAAAGATATCAAAAATAAAATATTTACAATTAGAGGACTTCAAGTAATCTTAGATAGAGATTTAGC
>JAQUVJ010000007.1:2802-45489 GCA_028693395.1 Candidatus Nanoarchaeia archaeon
GTATTTACAGAACAAGGAGTCTCGATGCTTTCAGCTGTTTTACACTCTAAAATTGCAATACATATTAGCATACAAATCATTAATGCATTCGTTCAAATGAGAAGATTTCTTGAATCTAATCAAGACACATTCAAAAGATTAAACATTGTTGAAACAAAACTATTAGAACACGATGATAATTTTAAAGAAATATTTAAACAATTAAATAAAAATCAAGAACTCACAAAAGGAATCTTTTTCGATGGACAATTTTTTGATTCATATCAATTTGTTTTAGATTTAATTAGAAAAGTAAAGAAACAAATCATATTAATTGATAATTATGTTGATGAAAGAACCTTAAATTTATTTAAAAAAACAAAAATAAAAGTAGATATTTACACAAAAAACATCACAAAAGATCTAATAGATGATTTAGAAAAATACAATTCACAATATAAACAAATAAATTTAATTCACTTTGAAAAATCACACGACAGATTTTTGATAATTGATGATGAAACATATCACATAGGTTCATCGTTAAAAGATTTAGGAAAAAAGTGGTTTGCTTTCTCAAAAATAGACATAACAAAAGAAATCAAAGATAGGTTAAAAGGAAATTAAATAAATTAAAAAATTATAAAATTTTGAAATTTTCATGTTTAAGTTCAAATCCATATATAGAATAAAATAAATGCGAAAATTTGTTTTTTGTAATATTATTATTAGATTTTTTTATGAGTTCAAATATTTTTTCTTTTCCATAAATATCAATTAAATATTTAACAGCAAATCCAGATTCAGAATATGTGTAATTATTTAAATTTTCAAATGAATCTATAAATCCTAGATATTGTTCTGGTTTTTTTTTATCTTCATATTGTTTTGAACAATAAATAGCAATACCTTCAATTAACCAAAGAGGTTTTTTAAAGTTGCTGTTTAAAATATAACAAAAAGAATGAGTTAATTCGTGTTTTAATAATTTAAAATATTTCTCATCAGAATATTTATGATTACTTTCTTGTTCAAAATTTTCAGGATTTAAGAGAAATACATCAGAATTAGACCATCCAACAATCCAATTTTCAGTAATTTCACCTCTTAATTTATTAATCATTTTTCTATCTTTTATAAGATAAACATTGGGTTTATTTCTATTCCAATTAATTTCAAAAAATGATATGAGTTCTTTCATAGATTTTTCATAAAAAGAATCTAATTTTTTATTCAATTCTTCATTTTTTATTTCACGGATTTCAAATGCCATATTTAAAAATGGTTAGTTAAATATAAAAATATTGTGTTTCTTATTCTTTATAAAGTATAAAAAATAGAAAAGAATATAAATATAAATTTATAAAATAATTTTATGAATTATAAAATAAAGAAAAATACAATAATCTTTCTTTTTTTTTTAACATTATTTTTTTTTTCAGGATGTAGTAAATATTTCGACTATAATCAAAATGGAAATGTTAGAGTTAGTTATAAACCAAAAGAAATTGATTCATTTTGTGGAAATAATATAAAGGAATTTGGAGAATCTTGTTCTAATTGTCCTGAAGATGTAAGATGTTTGGAAAATGAAACATGTTGTTATGGAAGATGTGAAAAAATTAATTGTTATGTTGATAGTGATTGTGAAGATGAAAAAGCTTTTTCAATAAATTATTGTTTTTCAAAAGGAACTTGTGATTCAAAATGTTATTTTAATTATTCAGAAGAATTTATAGATGAAATAGTAGTAATATATGAAGAAGAAGAAAAAAGATATTTTTCATATGATGAAGGATATTTTGATTTTAAAGAAGTTAATTTTTTATCTGATTTTTATAAAGAACATGAAGATATTTATGATTTTTTAATAGTAGCACCACAAAAGGAAAAACTTTCATCTAGTTATCATTATAAGGTAAATTCTTTAGTTGAAAATATTGGATTTCCAATATACAATGATTCAAATTATAAATTTCTAAAATCACTTAATTTTTTGAGTTTTTATAACTCATATAAAGCAAATTTAAACAATAAAAATAAAAATAGATATAGTGAATTGATTTTAAGTATAGTTTTTCATGAAGTTGGACATCAATGGTGTTGTTATTTAGAAGGTTTGGGAAATTTTGAATATGCGTTACCTGGACATTGGACAAATAACTTGGATCTTTTTTCGGGTAATGAAAAAAATATAGACATTATGTCAACAAATCAATGGATTAAAAAGGATGATGAAATGATTTGTAATGATATAAATTTTGTATCAAGAGGATTTTCAAATTTAACAATGTATTTAGCTGGATTTATTTCAAAAGATGAAGTAGGTCCACTTTATTTACATAGATTTCAAAGTTATAATAATAGTTCTAGGGATACTTGGGGACCTAGTTGTTATGATGATGTAAATTTTACAAAAACAGAAATAATAACAATTGAAGATATAATTCAAAAAAATGGAGAAAGAATTCCAAGTTATAAAACAAGTCAAAAAGATTTTTATTTCAAATATGTAATTGTAGTTCCTTATGGAGATACTTTAAATACAGATTTTTTAGAATATATTAATATATATTTGACTCAAACACCACAATTATGGTCTGAGTATACAAATAATAAATCAACAGCAAGAATTAGATGAATTATATATTTTATAAATATTAAATATAATATATTAAATATAAGGAATAATTAAAAATATTTATAAATTAAAAAAATATAAAAAATAAAAATGGAAAAAATCTTATTAAATTTAAGAAAAGAATTGATTGAAAATATCGATGAAAAAACAAAAAATAGTGCTCAAAGATTTTTTAAAGAAAAGGTTGATTTTTATGGAGTTAAAACATCATTTGTAGGTAAAATCTCAAAAAATTATTTTAACGAAATAAAAGATTTATCAAAAGAAAAAATTTTTGAAATGTGTGAAGAATTATTTATATCAAAAATATTAGAAGAATCTTTTATCGCATGTGATTGGTCTTATAAATTAGAAAAACAATATGAGCAAGAAGACTTTTTTGTTTTTGAAAAATGGTTAAAAAAATATGTGAATAATTGGGCAACATGTGATACACTTTGTAATCATACAATAGGAAGTTTTGTAGAAAAATATCCAAAATATATAAATAAATTAAAGGATTGGACAGAATCTAAAAATCGTTGGGTAAAAAGAGGTGCAGCTGTAACATTAATTATTCCAGCAAGAAAAGGAAAATTCTTAGATGATATTTTTGAAATATCAGATCTTTTATTACAAGACAAAGATGATTTAGTTCAAAAAGGTTATGGATGGATGTTGAAGGCGTCAAGTGAATTTTATCAAAAGGAAGTTTTTGACTATGTTATGAAAAATAAAAATAAAATGCCAAGAACTTCTTTAAGATATGCAATAGAAAAAATGCCAATTGATTTGAGAAAAAAAGCAATGGAAAAGTAGTTTATTAATATAAATAAAAATTATTTTTAATGATTATTATGGAAAAGCATCCAAAAACGATAAAAGACTTTGAAGGAACATTTGAGGAATTAGCCAAATCAATAGGTAATATGTCATACGATCAGACATCATTATTTATTGAAAAATTAGCTGATGATATAAAAAATCAAGCAGATGCAGATTCTAAAAGAGGAAGAAAACAATTGTCAGATAAATTATATAAAACATCACAAGAATTATACAAAGCAAAAGATGAAATGTTAAAAGCTTGGAAAATTTGTAAATCACATATGAAAAAATGATAAACATTGATGATAATATATTAAATTTAATAGAGATAATAAAAAATTTTTTTTTGTCCCCATTTGATAATGTTTCTACTATTATTATTGCATGGAATTTTATACAGAAAGTAAAATCTTGATATTTAATACTGATGTTGATTATAATTTCAATAATAAATTAGAAGAAGTTATTAAAATTATAAGTGAAAAATTTAATATTGATAGTTTTATTATTGATGTTGTTTAGGTAGGTAAAAAAAGTCTTGATTTGAATATAATTTTAAACTTATTAAAATTAGAAAATGAAAAAAATGTTGAAATTATTGATTTTATTAAAGAAAGATTTCATGAATCAAAAAATTGGATTATTGAAAAATCTAACAAATAATTGGATTTTCAGCATCACTTGAACAAACAATCATATTTTGTAAAATATAAAAAGAATCTATACTTGAATCATCGATTTTTGCTTTACAACAAATATTTCTAGCAGTATTTTGAGCTAAAATATTATATTTTTCTTCTGCTTGAATTTTTGAAAACTCCGCACTCTGTAAATCAGATTCTAATTCGGTCTTTTCATTCATAATTAAATTTACTTCTGTTTGTATTTTTTTTTCACATTCTTGATTTATTTGAGAAATTTGAAAAATATAATTATTTATTTCATCTTTATGTGCTATTTCTTTTTCACTTATATTTATTTTGAATTCTTTGTTTAAATTAGTTAATTCTTGTTCTAAATTTTTTGATTTTTCTTTATATTCGAAACTTTCATTTTTTGTTTTTTCTAAATTTTCACTAATTATTTTATTCATAGAATCTAGATTTTTTACTTCTTCTAATAATTCTTTATTTTTATTTTCTAATTCAGTTAATTTTGCAAAGTATTCATCAGAACTCATTTCTTGCCCATTAAATTGTTTAATAGTATGATATCCTGCATTTAATAAAGGTAATATTACTGATATTACTATGATTAAGAAAGCACATATTATAATAAAAACAGTGCTGTGTTCATGTGTAAAATTTTCAATAATATTAAATTCAAGCCCTTTAAATTTTTTTTTAGAATTGTTTTTATCATTTTTGAAATTATTTTTTTCAATGTTATTATCATTTTTATTTGAGTTGTTTTCATTTGATAAATCAATAGATTCTTCAAAAGAATGTTTAAGATTTGAATCATAAGTTCTATTTTTACTTTTTTTTTCTAAATGTTTATCAAGATCTTTGTTAATATCAAATTTTTTCATATCATTTCTAAATATTTTGTGTTTTTAAATGTTACTATTTTGTTTAGAAAATAAGAAAAAAAATAGAAAAAGAAATTAAAAAATAAAATACAAAAAAAATAAAATTATTTATTATTTTTTATTGTTGATTGTGCTGCTGCAAGTCTTGCAATTGGAACTCTAAAAGGAGAACAACTTACATAATTTAATCCAACTTTTTCACAAAAATCTATTGATTTTGGGTTTCCTCCATGTTCTCCACAGATTCCTAATTTGAAATCCGGTTTTTCATTTCTAGATTTTATTACAGCCATTTCAACTAATTGTCCAGGACCTTCTGTATCTAATGATTCAAAAGGATCTTCTTCGATTATATTTTTGTCTAAATAATATCCTAAGAATTTTCCTACATCATCTCTTGAAAATCCTAAAGTCATTTGAGTTAAATCGTTTGTTCCAAAAGAAAAGAAGTCAGCTTCTTTTACAATTTTATCAGCACAAAGAGCAGCTCTTGGAGTTTCAATCATCGTTCCTATTTTGTAATCTATTGTTTTTGATTTTTCTTCAAAGACTTTATTTATTGTTTCAATTATAATGTTTTTTTGGTTTGTTAATTCATTAACATTTCCAATTAAAGGGACCATTATTTCTGGAACAATGTTTATATTTTTTTCAATTGATACTTCAATTGCAGCTTCCATAATTGCTCTTATTTGCATTTCTGTAATTTCTGGATATGTTATTCCAAGTCTACATCCTCTATGTCCCATCATTGGATTTACTTCTTCTAATTTTTCCATGTTTATTCTGATTTCTTCAATTGCTATGTTTAATGATTTTGCTAAATCTTCAATTTCAGATTCTTCATTTGGTAAAAATTCGTGTAAAGGAGGATCTAACAATCTTATTGTTACAGGTTTTTCTAACATTAAAGAATAGATTCCTTTGAAATCAGATTTTTGAAATGGTAAAACTTTTTTAAGAGCAATTTCTCTTTGTTCTTTTGTTTTTGATAAAATCATTTCTCTTACAGCTTTAATTCTTTCTTTTCCAAAAAACATATGTTCTGTTCTGCAAAGTCCAATTCCTTGTGCACCAAAATTTAAAGCAGTTTGTGCATCTTTTGGAGTGTCTGCATTTGTTCTAATTTGAAGTCTTCTATATTTATCTGCAATTTTCATTAATTTTTCAAAATTTCCTGATAATGTTGGTTCTTCAAGTTCAAGTTCGCAATTATAAACAGCACCAGTAGTTCCATTTAAAGTAATAAAATCTCCTTCTTTTAACACAATATTTTTTACAGTTATTGTTTTTGTTTCTTCATCAATATTTAATTCACTACATCCAGCAACACAACACTTACCCATTCCTCTAGCAACAACCGCAGCATGTGATGTCATTCCTCCTCTTGCTGTTAATATTCCTTGAGAAGCATCCATTCCAATTATGTCTTCAGGTGAAGTTTCGTTTCTAACTAAAATAACTTTTTCTCCACTTTCTGATGCACTTTTTGCATCCATTGCATTAAAAACAATCTTTCCAACGGCTGCTCCTGGTGATGCAGGTAATCCTTTAGCTATTATATTTGCATTTATTGCTTTATTTTCATTAATTTGTTTATGTAAAAGTTGATTTAATGAATTAGGATCAATTCTTAAAATTGCTTCTTCTTCTGAGATTTTTCCTTCTTCTAGTAAGTCTATAGCAATATTTACAGCTGCATTTCCTGTTCTTTTTCCATTTCTTGTTTGTAAAATGTATAATTTTCCTTCTTGAATTGTAAATTCGATATCTTGCATATCTTTATAGTGATTTTCAAGTTTTTCTCTAATATCAACTAATTCATTATAGATTTCAGGCATAATTTCTTTTAATTCTTCAATTGATTGTGGAGTTCTAATTCCTGCAACAACATCTTCACCTTGTGCATTTATTAAAAATTCTCCATAAAATTTATTTTCTCCATTTGATGGATTTCTTGTAAAACAAACACCAGTTCCACTAGTATTTCCCATATTTCCAAATACCATTGCTTGAACATTTACAGCAGTTCCTAAAAGACCTTTTATATTATTTAATTTTCTATAAAAAATAGCTCTTTCATTATTCCATGAGTTAAAAACTGCATCAATTGCCATTTGTAATTGTTCTCTTGGATTTTGTGGAAAATCATATCCTTTTGTATCTCTAATTACTTTTTTATAACTTTCAATTACTTCTTTTAAATCTTGAGAATTTAATTCAACATCTGTTGCAACATTTCTTTCTTTTTTTTTGTTTTCTAAAATTTCTTCAAATTTTGAATGTGAAACTTCCATAACAACATCTCCAAACATTTGAATAAATCTTCTATAAGCATCAAGAGCAAATCTTTCATTATTTGTTTTTGTAGCAAGTCCTATAACAGAATTATCATTTAAACCTAAATTCAAAACGGTATCCATCATTCCAGGCATTGAAACTGCAGCACCTGATCTAACAGAAACAAGTAAAGGATCACTTTCATCTCCTAATTTTTTACCCATTTCTTCTTCTAATTTAGCAAGATTTTCATTTATTTGATTAATTACTTCAATTGGATGTGATTTATTATTTTTGTAATAAATATCACAAGCTTGTGTTGTAATTGTGAAACCTGATGAAACAGGTAGTCCAATTTTTTTCATTTCAGCAAGGTTTGCACCTTTTCCTCCTAGTAACTGCTTTTGTTCTTTACTTCCTTCATAAAAACTATAGACAAATTTTTCTTCCATATAATACACCTAAACTTTGTGTTATTTAAAATATCATTTTTATTAAAATAATCTAATTATTATTAAAACTCTTTGTTTGTTTTTTTTTAGAATAAAAAAAACTCTTTAAAATATATGTGTTACTTTTTAGTTATTTTTTTATTTTATTTTATTATATATCTAATTATATAATTACTATTTATTATAAATATCAAAATCATAACTTTCTTTTTTATTTAAAATAATTGCATTATAAGTTTTTTTTAAAGATGAAAAATAATATTTCATTCTTCCTTCTTTTTGTAATCTTCTTGTATCGTAATAATATCTTTTTGAAATTAGTGTTTTTGTTTTAAAATGTTTTGAAATAGAATTTGTAAAATTGCTATCTTCTGCAAAGATTAGATTTTCATTAAATCCTCTCACTTTTTCAAATGATTTTTTAGTGCAAATAATGTTAGCACCAATACTTAAAGCATATATTGGTTTTGTTATAAAAATAAATAAAGATGCAATATCAAAAGAAATTTTATCAAAGATATTTTTTGTGTTTGCTTTTGGAGTAGGAATAATACATTCAATTTTTTTTCTTTTCATTAAATTAATTATGTCATAAATATAAGTATTGGAAATTAATCTAACATCAGCATCAAAAAACACTAAGAATTTTCCTTGTGCAATTTTTCCTCCATTGTTTCTTGCTTTTGAAGGAAGTCCTCCATCGACAATTTTACAATTAAATTTTTCTGCAATTTTTCTTGTTTTATCTGTTGAATTGTTATCTGAAACAATGATTTCATAATTTTCTAGTTTTTCTTGTTTTATTATATCTTTTAATAAAAATGGTAGATGTTTTTCTTCATTTTTTGTTGGTATTATTATAGATATTTCAGTTGCCATTGTATTACCTTTTTTTTATATTGATTGTTATTAATATTTTTTAAAGTTATATTAAGATTACTAATTTTTAAGATTTATAAAGATTTTTTTGTTTTATTATGTTTTTTTAATAATAGAATTTAATTTATTTAATATGATAAATTTTAATTAATTTAAAAGTATAAAAAATAAGAAAAACAAAAAAAATAAAAAGAATTAAACCAAAAAGTGAACTTCTTTTTTGGATTCTTTTCCATCAATTATTAAATCAAGTTTGATTATTCCTTTTCTTTTTGCAAGTCTTGCCATTTCAACAGGATCTAAACTTTCATCAGCAATTATATCAGTAATTTCAAAGATTTGTTTTGTTGAAATAGTTTTATAAGTATTTGCAAAAAAAGAAGAAAATTCTTTATCAAATTCTTTCATTATTTTTTCATCACTAATATTTAATCTACAAAAACCTTCAATTATACTACCTGGTTGTCCAAGTGAAGTTTTGGATTTTAGTTCTGTTTTTTTTGATTTTAAGGATAATAATATATTATCGTTTTTTAATTCATCGTAAAGTTTTTGTAATTTTTCATTAGAAATAACATAATCTAAATCAATTTTATCTCCTTTAGCAGTAGATTTTTTGATTTTTATTTCAAGATTTTCCATAGTTGATTTTGCTTTTTTTGCTAGAATTTTTCCTTTGATTTCAAATTCAGGACTATCATCATTTTTTATTATGAATTCTAATAAATCATTTAAAAGATTAGGTCCTCCTTTTATTGTGATTTTTTTTGCTGTTTTTTTTATTTCGATTGTTTCTTTTTCGAAAATGCCTCTACTATATCTTCTAAATATTTTGTGTAAGAATTCGTTTTCTACTTTGTTTTCTAGATCTTTTATGTAAAACATTTTATCACCTGTTCTTTAGTTTTTAATTTTTATAATATGTAATTAAAGTAATTTAATTATTATTTAAAACTTTATATTTATTAATAAGGATAATAATTTTATATTTTTTATTTATTAATAGAAGAAAAAATAAAAGTATTAATTAAATAATATTAAACAAGTAAATAATTAAACATCTAAAAAATAGAGTTGAATAAATCTCTTCTATTTTCTTAAAATCTTACTTGTTTTGTTTCTTTCAAAGATTGTTCCTATGAAAAAACCTGTTAGTAAAACAAAAATTAAACTTCCAATATATAATGAAATCTCTTTTATTTTTCCTATTAATTTTTCTTTTTCGAAATCTTTTTCAAAATCATTGTTAAAATCACTATTTTCATCTATTCCTAAAGCCATTATTTCAGGAACTGCACATGAATTTTCTTCACAATTTTCTTCAGTATCTAAAAAAGAATTTACTTCAGACATTTTATTAAACGTTCTTGCGCTCATTAAATCTTGAGATTGTAATAAACCTAATGAATCAAAATCAATTAAATTATATGAAAATATAGTTAAAAATGATAAAAGAATTGTTGCAAATAAAATAAAAATCGTTTTATTTTCTCTTTTGTTTGCAATTCTATTTCCTTTTCTTGTTAATGAATAGTATTTCCATTTTCTATCAGTTTTTTCTTTTTCTATTAAACTAACTTCTATTAACTTTTCAAGATGTTCTTTTGTTGTTGAATTAGCAAGATTTAATTCTTTTGCTATTTCTGAAAGAGTATGATCTCTTTTACTTAATAATTGTAAAATTTTTATTCTAGTATCTACAGATAAGACTTTAATCGTTTGATTATCAATAATCATTTCTGGTTGTGTTGATATCATATTTCTTTTACAATTTATTGTTATATTTAAATTATTTGAATTGTTTAGGTTTGTTTTTTTTTGTTTTCTTTCTTATTTTTTTTAATTTTTTTATTTTCGTATTATTTTTTCATTATTTTTTTTATTTTTTTTATTTTTTTTATATTATTTTATTTTTTTTATATTTTTTATTTAATTTTTATTTATTTTTTTATATTATTTTCTTTATTTTTTTTACTTTATTTTCTTTGTATTTTATCTAATTTAACTAATAAATCTATTATCTTTTTTTAGTATATTTTTCAATACTTTTTTTTAGAAATATATATTTAAGAAGTACAAAATTTATAAATGAAATTATCCAATTTAATTAAAATGCATCATCAAGATGTAGTGTTTCTTTAAAATTGAAACACAATATGTAGTGGTATCTATGAACTGTCCATATTGCAACTCGGAAAATACTTTAGTAATCGATTCAAGAGAAAATAAAGGAGGAAGAGCAATAAGGAGAAGAAGAGAATGTGTTATTTGTAAAAAAAGATTTACCACATCAGAAACAATTTTATCAGATGATTTCTTTGTTATAAAAAAAGATGGTAAAAGAGAACTTTATGATCCTAAAAAATTAGAAAAGGGAGTTTTTACTGCTTTTAACAAATTAGAAGTTCCTGTTGATACAATAGAAAAAGTAATTAGATTAATTGAAGATGAAATAAAATCAGGAAGTAAAAAAGAGATGACATCAGTAGAAATAGGAAATGTTGTTTTATCTTATTTAAGAGAAGTTAGTTTGGTTGCATATATTAGATTTGCATCCGTATATAAGCAATTTCAAACAAAAGAAGATTTTATTAACGAATTGGATGCTTTTAGGTGATATAATGATAAATTTTGTAATAAAAAGAGACGGAAGATTGGAAAGATACGATAGAGAGAAAATAAGCAATGCTATATCAAAAGGTTTTAAGAGTATAGGATGTTATAGTGAAGGATTATCAAATCAAATATCATTAATTGTAGAAGAAAGATTGAATGAATTAAATAAATCTAATATTTCAATTGAAGATATTCAAAATAATGTTGAAGATGTTTTAATTGAACAAAATTTTGTTCAAGTTGCAAAAAATTATATTAAATATAGAGAAAAAAGAAGAGAATCAAGAAGTATGAATGATGCTATTGATGTTTCTAAACAAATTATTGATAATTATATTCAAAATTCACATTGGAAAATAAAGGAAAATGCAAACAGATCTTTTTCACTTCAAGGTTTGAATTGTTGTATTGTAAGTGATATTGTTTCTACTTATTGGCTAGAAAAAATTTATCCAAAAGAAATTGGTGATGCTCATAAAGATGGAGATATTCATATTCACGATTTAAGTTCACTTAGTACATATTGTATGGGATGGGATTTAAAAGATTTCTTAAAATTAGGATTTGGTGGAGTTAGAGGAAAAATTGAAAGTGCACCTCCAAAACATTTAAGGACTGCTCTTGGACAATTAGTAAATATTCTTTTTACTTTGCAACATGAAAGTGCTGGAGCACAAGCAGTAAGTAGTTTTGATACATATCTAGCTCCTTTTGTTAGATTTGATAATTTAACATATAAACAAGTAAAACAAGCAATTCAAGAATTCGTTTATAATATGAATGTTCCAACAAGAGTTGGATTTGAAACTCCATTTTCAAATATAACCATGGATTTAACAATTCCAAGTAATATTGCAAAAGAAAAAGTTATTTATGCAGGAAAAGAAAGAGAAGAAACTTATGGAGAATTTCAAGAAGAAGTAAATATAATTAATAAGGCATTTTGCGAAGTTATGCTTGAAGGAGACGCTAAGGGAAGAATCTTTACTTTTCCAATTCCAACATACAATGTTTCTAAAAATTTTGATTGGAACAATCCAATAATTAAAGACGTAATGAAAATAACATCAAAGTATGGAATACCTTATTTTGCTAATTATGTAAACTCAGAAATGGATCCAGAAGATGCAAGAAGTATGTGTTGTAGATTAAGATTAGATAATAGAGAATTAAGAAAGAGAGGAGGAGGTTTGTTTGGAGCAAATCCATTAACAGGAAGTATTGGTGTTGTAACAATGAATCTACCAAGAATCGCTTATTTATCATCTTCAAAAGAAGAATTCTTTGATAGATTGGAGCACTTAATGAATTTAGCAAAAGAATCCCTTGAAATAAAGAGAAAAGTTATTACAAAATTAATGGATGCAGAATTATATCCATATTCAAAAAGATATTTAAGGCAAATATATGAAACAACGGGAAATTATTGGTCAAATCATTTTTCAACAATCGGATTAATTGGAATGAATGAAGCATGTTTGAATTTGTTAGGAGAACCAATTTATACAGAAAATTCAATGAATTTTTCAAAAGAAGTAATGGATTTTATGAGAAATGTTATTTCAGGATTTCAAGAAGAAACAAAGATAATGTATAATTTAGAAGCAACTCCAGCAGAAGGTACAACTTTTAGACTTGCAAAATTAGATAAACAAAAATTTCCAGATATAATTGTTGCAAATGAGAAAAATTTTAGAGCATTAAATGTTGCTCCATATTACACAAATTCAACACAACTTCCTGTAAATTATACAAATGATATTTTCAAAGCATTAGAAATACAAGATCAATTACAAATAAAATATACAGGAGGAACTGTTCATCATATATATTTAGGAGAAAGTTTAGCAGATTTAGGTAGTCTAAAATTATTAATAAGAAAAATTTGTGAAAATTATGAATTACCTTATTTTACCATATCTCCAATTTTTAGTATTTGTCCTATTCACGGATATATTCCAGGAGCCCATGAATATTGTCCAATATGTGAAGAAAGTGAAGAAAAAGCAATCGAACAAAAACCAGTAGATAAATTAAATTTGATATTAAATTAGGTGATGAAAGAAAATGAAAACAAAATGTGAAGTTTACGCAAGAGTTGTAGGATTTATAAGACCTGTTGAAGGATTTAATGATGCAAAGTTTCAAGAATTCAACGATAGAGTTTTGTTTGAATTAAATTAATTTTTTATTTTTTTTCTTTAATTTTGTTTTTATAGATATATTTTTGTTTCTTAGTTTTTAAATTTCGCTTAATTTTTTATTTAAGGTTTTTAAATCATTAGAATTTGCTATTATTTTATGATCTTTAAAAACTTTTATGGTAATATCTTCGATTTTTATTTGAGTAAAAAATTTATTTTTTAAAGTAATATTATCATTTACTTTTTCCAAAAAAGAATTTAAATTAGTGTCTTTTAGTTTTATTTCGTAGGTTTTTTCACAAATCTGAACAATATTAAATTCCATCATTACAAACCTCACATTTATTATTTTTATTAAACTTTATTTTTGTTATATTTATATTTGCAAAATCAAATCTAAGAATAGTATTTATGAATTTTTCTTCATTTTTTTTATTTTTAAATATTTCATAAATAATATTTAAAGCATTTAAACTCACAATTGTAGGAATTGTAGGAATTACACCGACTTGTTTTAATTTTATGTGAGAATCATTTTTTTTGTTGTAAAAACAATTAAAACAAGAAGATTCTTTTGAATAATTAGTGAAAAATATTTCTCCAATATTTGAATAAGCAGAAAGAAAAATTGTAGGAATTTTTAATGAATAAGAAATTTCATTTATTTTCTTTTTACTTTCCATGTTATCTGTTGCAACAACAATGAAGTCACTTTCATCTAATATATCTTGAAGATTTTCATATTTTGTTACATCAATATTATAATTTTCAATTGAAATAGATTTATTTATTTTTTTTATTTTTTTCTTTAAACAATCAGTTTTATTTTTGTTTAAATCTTTAATATTGTAATTTTGTCTTTCAAGATTTGTAAAATCAACTTTATCTTTGTCAATTAAAATTAAATTAATATTACTTCTTGCAATGAATTCAGCCATGTAAGATCCAATTCCTCCACAACCAATTATTGTTATTGTTTTTGAATTGAAAAGATTTCTTATTTTTGTATCAGAAAAATAAGATCCACATATTCCACAATTTTTATTGTTTTCGTTGATGTTAAAAAAAGGAATATTATTTTTATAATTTTTATTATTTTCATAATCTTTTTCTTTTTTTATTTTTAGTTGCATTTTTATCATTTATTTTATTTTTATTTTATTTTATTTTTTATTTTATTATTATTATTATTATATATCTTGTAGTAAATTGGATTATTTAATTATTTCCTAATTAACTAAAATTATTTTTAAGAAATTAAGAAATTTTATAAATTTGAATGAATTTTATAAAAATATGATAAGAAAAATGAATAAAAAAGCAATTGAATTAAGTATTAATTTTATTGTAATTATGGTTATATCATTAATTGTTTTTGTTTTAGCAATTGGAATTTTAGGAATGATTCGAAACAGTGCAAATGATCAAATTTTAATGTCTGAATCTCAATTTAAGGCAGAAATAGAAAAAATGCTTACTGATACTGATGATTCATTTGCAATTCCTTTTGCAGTTGTTGAATTAAAATCTAACAAAGCTTATGTTTTAGAAACAGGAATAAAAAATAAGATTGTTGATAATCTTTATTTTAATATATCTGTTGAATTGTTTAAAGCAATTGATTTTAATGGAGATACAATAACAGATAATCCAGAGATTACTTATGGTAAAGATTTAGTTCATTTAGATAAAAACGAAATAGTTCAAAGAAAAATAATGTTTTCAAAAATGACACAGAAAGGAAGTTATATATACCAATTAAATTTATCGAATAGTAATGATGGTTCTAATTTTAATCATCAAGAAAGTCATTTATTTACAATAACCGTAAATTAATTAAATTTATAGAAATCATGGTGATAATATGGATGATAAAGAATATAATAAATTATTAGAAAAAGCTCTAAATGAAATACCTGTAGATGCAATATCAAAAGAAAGATTTGAAATTCCAAAAGTAACAGGTCATCTAAGAGGAAATAATACAGTTGTAACAAATATACAACAAGTTTCAAAAGATCTAAATAGAGAGATGGATCAATTATTAAAATTTTTATTAAAGGAATTAGCAACTAGTGCAAAATTTCAAGGAAACTCTTTGGTTTTTAATAGGAGGATTCCAGCATCTTCATTAAATGAAAAAATAAAAAAGTTTGCTGATGTTTTTGTTTTATGTAAAACATGTGGAAAACCAGATACAGAGATTATAAAAGAAAGAAATCTTACATTTATTAAGTGTAATGCATGTGGTGCAAAATCTCCATTAAATTATAGTTTCAAGTAGATTTTTGTTTTTATTTCTTTATTTTTTGTTTATTTTTTTCAATTATTTCTAAAACAAATCTTTAAATAATATTAATCCATTTATTTTTCTAAGATGTCAAAAAAATGTGTTTCACCATTAATAGCTACCGTTTTATTAATTGCATTTACAGTTGCAATTGGATCAGTGGTAATGAATTGGGGAACAACTTATATAAAATCTGAACAAGAATCTGCAACAAGCACATCTGATGTAAGATTAAAATGTGCAACAGATGTTAATCTAAAATTAATGAAAATCAAAGGAATGCAAGATTATTGTTACACAAATGATTCAGAAAACGTAACAATTTCAGTAAGATTAACAAAAGGAAATGAAAACTTAAAAGGAATTAGAGCAAATATAATTTCAAATGAAGAAAGTCAATCATCTAATTACAATAAAGAAATAGATGAATTAAATTTTCAAATAAATTTAGGAGGATTTTCTATAGATATAATTAAAAATGATTTAATAGAATATTTAGAATTAGTTCCATATATAGATAATAATGGATTAGATTATTATTGTAGTGGATCAAGGTTAGTAATAAGTGATTTATATTCTTGTGATTTTGAAATTAATAATCCATATACTCCAAATGAAATAGAAGATCCAGAAGATCCAGAAGATCCAGAACAAACAGGTGATTGCACAACATATTTAGATTGTCCAAGTGGTCAATTTTGTGATATTTATGGTTTTAACAATCCAGCAGGAACATGTGTAGATTTTTGTCAAGGAGGTCCAGAAAAAATAGATAAAAAAGTTTGGGGAATACAAAGTGGTGAAATTAGAATAGGTTTGGAATATACTCAATCATTTTTTGGATCAAATTTTACAATTGATTCAGATTGGAATTATAGCTGTCAAAGTTATGGAACAACATTAAACGATGATTTATGTCCCGAAGAAATGGCATTTATAAATAAATTGGGAGGATATTGTATAGACAAATACGAAGCCCATGCAATAAATATGACTACAAATGAGTCTTTAGTTTTAACAACTTTTTTAAATGATACTACAGCATTAATGGCAGGTTCTTCTGTTAATAAGAGTCCATGGGTTAATATTAATTTGTCACAAGCACAACAAGCTTGTGAAAATGCTGGAAAATATTTATGCACAAATTCGCAGTGGCAAGGTGCAGCAAACTTAAATGGACAATTACATAATTTAGATACAATGGATACTTATGGATGTGTAGTCAGTAGTTTAACATATTGTATTAACGGAAATTATTATGCTAATTTAGGTTCTGGGACCTATGCTTGTAAAACAGGATATAATAAAAATGGACCAAATAATTGTGTATCATATGAGGGAGTATATGATTTATTTGGAAATGTATATGACACGGTAAATGATACGATAGATCGTGAAGGTTCTAATATTTGGAATTTTGTAAGTGATGAAGGTTATTGGATTAGTGAAGAAGAAGATATTTATCAAGGAGCTGTTTTTTTTTGGATATCCAATATGGCTTCTGTTAGACGTGGTGGTTGTTGGTCTACTGGTACAAATGCAGGCCCATTCTGTGGACATTTGTTTTATCAAGGATCTATTTATCAAAATTATTATGGTTTTAGATGTTGTAGTGATATTAAATAGTTTTAAAATAATTTTTATACAATTTAAATTATTATTATATTAAATATATTTCATATTTTTACATAACAGTATAAAGATAAATTTTTATAATCTTTCTTTCTAATAATTAATATGTTTAATAAAAAATCAAATGTTCACTTAGATTGGATATTATCTTTTTTCCTTTTTTTTGGATTTGTTGTTTTTGCAATGACTTTTTTTGTTCCAAAAATAACAGGTGAAAAACAAGGAGAAATTACATATATTTCCAGAATAAAAGAATTTCTTGGAGAAAAAGTTGCTATTCAGGAAGTTTATTTAAGTGATATGACAAATTCTTCTTTTCTTGTTACATATGCTAATTCTATTGATATAGGAGAATATGATCTAGTTGAAAAAGATATGGTAAATGATTATTTTTACTACGATGATTTGTTATTTATAAAAAAGAAAAATGAAACAAAAAATGTTATTTTGAAAATAAATAATCCTATATATTCTTATGAATTAAATAATGAATATCAAATATATTATAGCGAAAATTTAACTTATAATAATTATTTTCAAATTTATAATAATGAGGATAATCTTACAATTGATTTTGATGATTTTGATCTTATTTTTGATAATGGACATTTAATTCAAAATATTAATACAGGAAAAGAAAAATTTATAGGATTTTTTGATGTAAATTATTCATCTTATACAAGAAAATTTTTTATGAGTGATGATGAAACAATAAAAAGTTTTTATTATATAAATGAAGGAAATGAAGCAGTTTTTGAAAAAAAACAAATGAAGTATGTTTATTCAAAATCAGAAAATGTAAAAATAAATGGAATTTCAGTATCAAATAATATGACTTATTCTGTAGAAGGAACTACAAGTTATGTAATAGAAATAAATGGAATAACACATATTTTTTCACAAAAAGAGAAATCTGGTCTTTTAAAAATTGATTTTTATTTTGATGATGAATTTTATTATATTATTGAGTTTCAAACTTTAAAAGGTGCAATTATAGCAGAAAGTTTTAGTAAATCAAATACGAAAGGTAGTGATTATGATTTTCTAAATAGGGGTTTTATTGAAACTAAAGATTCAGTTTTTAAAACATCAGAAAACTTTGCTAGTTTAGATTATAAAATAGTTAGTGAAGAATTAGGTTATAATTTTGCTCTTGTAATTTGGCAAGGAGGAGTTATGGATTCTTTTAATTTGTCTAATCAACCATTTTATAAATATAACATGGAAAAATTAGGAAATAATGGTTATATTTTTTCAGATAGATTTGCAATGCATCATGTAGATAAATATGGTAATGATGAGATATTGACAATTTATTCAATACTATGGTGATAAATATAAAAATAAAAAGTAAGAAAGGAGGAATTGTTATAATTGAAACATTTTTGTCAATTTTTATTCTATTTGTTTTTTTTATAGTATTTGCAGATATATCTCAAAAAGAAAATTTTATGTATGAATCAAGCTATGAATTCGCAAAAGAAGTGTTTAATGATCAAATACTAAGAGAATGTTTTGATTCGTTGGATTTTGGTTGTTATGAACATATGCAAGGTTGTCTAAGTCGAGTTAATGAATTTTATTCAGGGGATGTAATTATTTGTGTAATGGATGATTATGTTTACCCAAATTTACCACCAAAAGAAGTTTCTAGTTTTAGATTATACAAATCTATGAAAAAAGGAGAATTTAAACCTCATGAAATAGGATTATATTTAATAAAAGATTAATTTCTTGTATTTATTTGTATTATATTGTATTTATATTACATTTATATTTATATTTAATATCTGTTTAAATAATACATGAAAGGTTATTAACATATTATCGTTATATTTATATACAAATTCAATCTTTCTAAGATTTAGAGGTTTTTATCATGGCCGAAAATATAAGTAATAGACCGTTAGATTCATTAAATGACGCAAGAGGAAAAAGAATTATCGTTGAATTAAAAAACGGTAAAGAGTACGTAGGTAAATTAGAAGCATTTGATATTCATATAAATATTGTTTTAGTCGAAACTGAAGAACACGAAAATAAAGAACTTCAAAGAAAAATGGGAAGAGTGTTTGTCAGAGGAGATACAATTACAATGATATCTTTACAATAAATAGTGTGATTAAAAATGAAAGGAACACCATCAATGGGTAAACATTCAAGAGGAAAAACACATATTATTTGTAGAAGATGTGGAAAAAGAACATTCCATGCAGCTCACAAAGTATGCAGCTCTTGTGGTTTTGGTGGAAGTGCTAAGCTTAGATCATATGCTTGGCAAAAATAATTACATTTTTTCTTTTTTCTTTTTTAATATTTCATTTTTTCTTTTTTAAAAATTTACTTTAAATTATATAAATCAGTTTGGAATTTTACTTTGGAATTTTATTTTAGAATTTTATTTTGAAAATTCATTTTAAAAAATTACAGTAATTTTTAATAAAGCGATATAAAATTCAGTCTGTATTAATTAAAAATAATAAGTAACCGATAAATAACAACAATAGTTTAAAAATAAAAATAAATAGTTTCTAATTATGGTTTTAAAAAATGTTGTTGATTTTGGATTCGAACAACAAACTGCACAGATAAACCCTGATTATGAATATATAACTAATGAACCAAAATCAGATTATCGAAAACATTTTTATTTCATGGATTATTCTTTAAATGTAGAGAAACTATATTATAAAATTGTTGAATTTTTAAAAGAAGAAAAAGATTTTAATGAAATCGATAAAATATTTGACACTTTTACAGCATCAGAATCATCTTCTTATTGGGGTACAATTCAACAAAGATTATCGATTCAACAAGAGAAGTTACATCAATATTTAGCATCTATTGGTACATTATTAAAAGAATTAATGACAATTGTTAAAGATATGAGAATATTAAAAGAAAAATTAAAGAATTACGAAGATGCTTGTGAATTTACAACAATTGGAAAGAATCCTAAAAAAGTAGGAAAAAAAATAACTCATAAAAACAAAGCAGAAAAAAATGAAGAACACGAATATAATGCAGCAGAAATTGCACTAAAAGGTTATTGGGTTGATTATATAGAAGGTGGAGCTCAAAATCCAGGTTCAGTTTATGGTTTACAAAAAAACTTAAATTACGTTTCTTTACCAGATTTATTTTTTTCCGTTCATGTTACAAGTTTAGATGAAATAGATTCACGAATAAAAGAATTAAAATACAATGAATCTGTTAAAACTGTTTTAGCAAGAAAATTAAGAGCTTATATGAATTGGAAGGTTCATACATATGATGAATTAACAAAAGCATTAATGTTTTCTAAACAATATTTAATACAACATCACAGAAAAATTTTAATGTATTTAGAATGGGTAAAACCTTATTTGAAAACTGTTAAAAGATTATCTCCTAATACAAAAAAATTAGATGATATTGATTTAATATCTGCTTTTGAAGCAAGTATTCTAGAAATTGAATTTTTAGCTAAGAAAAAAACAGGAAAAAAGAATGAAAAAGATGAAGACTTGTATTATTGTGTTTTGATAGATATATTATCAAAAACAAAACCAGAAATGGGATTTCAAGGAAAAGAATATGGAAAAAATGGTCCAATACACTTAGGAAGTGTAGAATTAACAATTAATTCTTATTTGTGGAGTGAAGAACAAATAAAAAAATTCAAGAGATTAAGATTATTTCAAGATTTTCAAATATTAGGTGAAATTAATAAAACTATTCAAACAACAATTCAAACATTAGGAGATGAAATTGGAGATATAATAAATGATGAAGAATTAGATGAATTAGTTGATATTTTTGGAGATAAAGATAAAAACAAAGATTCTAAAGATAAAGAAAATAAAGATAGCAAAGATAAAAAAGATGATGATAAAAGTGATAAAAAAGATCAAAATTTATCAAAAGAATTAAGGAAAAGGTTAAATCCATTTTTTCCAATTGAAATGCTGTTAACAGGTTTTATTGACTTGTTTAAATTTTTAAGTCCTAATTTAAGTATGAAAAAGAAAATTGAAGAAGCAAAAAACAAAGATGAAGAATTAAAAGAAAACATTAAAGAATTAAAGAAGAATCTTTCAGATATTACAAAAGATTTATACAAAGATTCAAAAAAATTAGTTGGTGCAATAAATGAATAATTTAAATGTTGATGATTGGATTGAGGCAGGAAGAAGAAGTTTTGAAGTTTTAAATTATGCAAAGACCCTTGTAAAAGAAGACAAGTTGGTAATAGATATTATTTGTGAAATTGAAGAATATGCTTTTAAAAAAGATTATGATTTTGCATTTCCACCACAAATTTCAATTAATGAAATTGCGGCACATTATTATCCAAAAATTAATGACAAATTAAGAGTTGGAAAAGATGATATTCTTAAAATTGATGTAGGTATTGAATATAATGGAGCAATAGGAGATAATGCATTAAGTGTTCAATTATCAAAGAAAAATAATGATTTATTGATGGCAAGTAAAATTGCACTTGAAACTGTAACAAAAGAATTGAAAGTAGGTATGAAAGTTTCTGAAATAGGAAAAATAATTGAAGCAACAATAAAATCTTTAGGATTTAAACCTGTTGAAAATTTGTCAGGTCACGGTCTTGGTTTATATTTAATTCATTGTGAACCTTCAATACCAAATGTAAATACATACACAAGAAGAACATTGGATCCAGGAATGGCATTTGCTATAGAACCATTTGCAACAAATGGTAAAGGAGAGATAAAAGATAGTAATTTATTTGCAACAATTTTTTCTTTAACACAAAAAGAACCACAATCACAAGATTTAAAAGAATTTTATAATTATTTATCTGAAAGTTTTTCAACTCTTCCTTTTTCTTATAATTGGTTATTAAATGATTATAATGAAGATGATTTAAATGAAAAATTAAACAGATTAGAAAGAGAAGATGTTATTGACAAATATCCTCCATTAATTGAAGTGAGAAAAGGCTTAGTTTCACAACATGAGTATTCTTTTATTGTTACAGAAAAAGAAGTAATTAGGATTACAAAATAATTGTTTCATGAAACAATTTTAAATAATAAGATATCAAGATAGCAAAAATAAAATTATATTTATTATTTGTAAATTTATTTATAAGAAAGAATAAAAATGAAAAAAAAATCAGATCAAACAGGAGAAGTTTTAATTTGGTTACTTAGATTAATCTTAATATCAATTTTAGCAATAGGAATAAGAACTTTTCTTGCATCTAATTCACAATATTATGAATTTGAAAATGATTTATTTTTAAGAAGAATTCTTTTTTCTAGTGATAGTTTCATGAAATATAATTCAGATTTTAAGAGTCAATATTTTTATATAATTGAAACTGATAAGGTTTTTTATGAAAAACAGGTTGAAAATTCATTTAATAAGATATTTTCATCAAAAGATGATATAGGAATTTATTTTGAAGTTATTTGTGAAGATAAAAGTGGTTCTTATAGAGGATATTTTAATGAAGATTTTTATAAAACAAGAAGATTATTTACATCAAATTATTTTAGAAATGATTATGAAATTCAAGTTTTATGTGAAAATGAAAAAAATGATTATTATTATTTTACTAAAGGTGTTATGAAAATAGAGATATTGAGTAAATTTAGAATAAGTCAACTTTCTTATAATACATAATGATATTAATAAAAATATCTTGATTAAATTTATATATGAGACGTAATTAACAATTGTTAATATGGAAAAACAATTTGATTTTAAAAACATTAATCTTGCAAAAATAACAAATTCTCAAGAAATAAGATTATGGATTTTGATTCCTGCAATAAAAAAAGAAATGGCTACATATTTAGTAAATGAAAAAAGTGTTTCACAAAAAAAAATTGCAGAAATATTAAATTTAACTCCAGCAGCAATATCGCAATATGTTAATGATAAAAGAGCAAATATTGTAAATTTCAATGAAGATATTAGAAATAAAATATATGAAAGTGCAAATAAGATATATGAAAAAAAATCTTTAGCAAAGATAGAAATTGCAAATCTCTTATATTATGATGAAATTAAAAAATTAGTTTGCAAGATTCATAAATCAATTGATCCAGATTTTAAAAATTGTTCTATAGAATATTAGGTTTTAATAATGATAGATTTAAAGAGTAATAAAGAAAATATGTTTGGAATTAGCAGTGAAATTGTTAAATACATTTCTAAAATTAAAAAAGAATCTCAATGGATGTTAGATTTTAGACTAGATGCATTAGAAAAATATTTTAAAATGGATTTTCCAAAAGAAATTGATATTAAAGATTTTGATTTTAAAGAAATTGTTACATATGTAAAAAATGATTTTTCTAAAATATTGAATAATGAAGATTTACCTAGTGAAATAAAACACATATATGATAAATTAGGTTTGAAAAAAGCAGAAGAAGAAAGTCTTGGTGCAACAGGTTTTCAATATCAATCAAGTATGATATATAGTAAGATTAAAGATTATTGGGCAAAAAAGGGAGTTATTTTTTTAAATTCAAATGATGCTTTAATTGAATATGAAGATTTATTTAGAAATTATTTTTCAAAATCAATACAAAGAGATATGAATAAACTCTCACTTTTACATTATGCTTTTTGGAGTGGAGGTACTTTTATTTATGTTCCAGAAGGTGTGAAAGTTAAAGCCCCATTGCAATCTTATTATTATATGGAAGGAGAAAATATGGGACAATTTGAACATACTATTATTATTGCTGATAAAGATAGTGAAGTTCAATTTATTGAAGGTTGTAGTGCTCCAATGTATAAAACTTCAAATGTTCATGTAGGAGTTGTTGAATTATTTTTAAAAGAAAATTCAAAACTAAAATTTTCCACAATACAAAACTGGTCAAAAAATGTTTATAATTTAGGATTTAAAAAAGCAATTGTAGAAAAAGATGCATTGATAGAATGGGTATCTGGTTCTTTTGGAAGTAAGTATTCTATGCTTTATCCTTGTGTTGAATTAATTGGAGATAATTCAAAATCAGACGCTTTTTTTGTATCTGTAACAAATAAAGATCAATTTTTAGATTCTGGATTTAAAGCAATTCATTTAGGAAAAAACACATCATCAAAAGTAAAATCAAAATCAATTGTTATGAATGGTGGAGAATCGATATATAAAGGTAAAGTTTATGTTGATGAAAAAGCAATAAATTCGAAAGATTATGTAGATTGTGACTCATTGATTCTTGATAAAGATTCAGTATCGAAATCATTTCCACTAATAAATTCACAAAATTCAGATTCAATAATTTCTCATGAAGCAAAGATAGGTGAGATTGGTGAAGAAGAATTATTTTATTTAATGTCTAGAGGAATAAAAAAAGAACGTGCAAAAGAAATAATAATTAACGGATTTATAGAGCCAATTGTTAGAGAATTACCAATGGAATATGCAGTTGAATTAAATAGAATTGTTGCAGAAGAATTAGATAGTTAAAGTTATTTTAAAATATACATAATAGAATAAGACACAATAAGAGATGTAAAATGGAAATCAATAATAATGAAAATATAAATAAAAATGTTAATATAAATGAGAATGAAAATTTTAATAAATTTTCCAATTCATATTTAAGTTTCTTTTTTAATAACTTTTTAGAATCAAAATTTTTAGAAAAAGAAATATCTAAAAATATTTTTTTTAACGAATTGTTTCATGAAAAAGATATTTTAGAAGATTTGAATGAATTTTCTGAAGAAAAAAATTATGAATTAGATTTTGAAATAAAAGAAAATAAAAAAATAATCAATGTAAATTTTTTATCAAATATTAAAGAAAAATTTCAAAAAAATCAAAACAATCAAAACAATCAAAACGATAAAAATAATCAAGAAAATCAGGAAAATCAAGAAAAAAACATAAAAAATGATAAAAAAACAACAAAAATTAATTTAATTAAGATAAATATAGAAAATGATGCTGTTTTTTTCGATGAAAGATATGTAAAAATTGAAGATAATTTAGAAGAAATAATAATTTTGTTTAAAAATTCCTTAAAAAACACAAAAAAAGAAGAAAATCAAAAAAAAAACATAGAAAAAAATCAAGTGATTTGTGTAGATATTTTTGGGAAAATAAAAGATAAAAATATAAATTTATTTTTTAATTCAGACGAGAAAATGATGTTAAACGTCGATATGTTATATGAAACAGAATTGAGTTTTAATGAAAATTATAATGAAATTAATTATGACGAAGATGATTTTGATTATATTTCAAATAAAATAATAAAAGATAAAGATAATGATAACAGCAATAATAAAAATAATAATCATAATAACAGCAAAAATAAAGAAGAAAAAAATATCAGTAAGAATCATCTAAATGTTTTCATGAAACAACAAAAAAACATAACATCAATGTTAATAAATAATAATAAAGAATTAAAAGATTTAGACATTAATTATTTTGTTTTATCAAAAGATAAAGAAAATGAATCAATAAATGAAATAAATATAATAAATAATAGTAAAAATACAAACTTAAATATGAAAACATATGGTCTAGTAAAAGATCCAAAAAACATTTCAAATTTAACAAATGTATCTTCAAGCGTTTTAAATGAAAATTCTAAAATAGAAGAAGAAATTAAAATAGTAGATATAGGAACAAAAAACTTTAGAAATGTAATGATACCGATGTTTGATGTAAACAACAATACATCTACTTGTAATCATAAAGCTCAATTGATTAAATTGAATGAAAAAAATCTATATTACATAATGACAAGAGGTTTTGATTTTAACACTTCAAAAAAGATCATATTAAAATCTATGTTAAAAAATTATATCGATTTCTTAGATAATAATGAAATTGAAAATTTATTAGATAATTAAAATATAAATTATAAAGGTAAAAAAAATGCAAAAAGGATATAATTATGATAAATTTATGATAAAAGATAAATTATTTAGTGAAAAAGTGAGAATATCAAATAATTTAAAAAAAGATTTTCCAATTTTTAAAAATAATAAAAAATTAATATATTTAGATAATGCAGCAACTACTCAAAAACCAAATTCTGTTTTAAAAAATTATATTGAATATTATGAGAAATATAATTCAAATATTCATAGAGGAATTTATGATTTAAGCGAAATGTCTTCATTGATATATGAATATTCAAAAGAAAATATATCAAATTTTTTTAATATAAATAGTGAAGAATTAGTGTTTACTAAAGGAACAACTGATTCTTTGAATCAAATTAGTAGAATGCTTGAATCAAAATGTGAATTAAATGATGAGATTTTAATAACAATTGATCAACATCATTCAAATTTAATACCATGGCAAAAATTATCTCAAAGAAAAGGAATGAATTTGAAATTTGTATATTTAGATGAAAATTTTGAAATAGACAATGAAGATTTATTAAAAAAGATATCACAAAATACTAAGATAATTGTTTTATCTCATGTTTCAAATGTTACAGGAAAAATTCATCCGATAAAAGAAATCGTTGAGACAATTAAAGATTCTTTGAAAATTTACAACAATTCACTTTATTTTGTTATAGATGGAGCTCAAGCTGTTGCACATTTAGATGTTGATATAAACGATTTAAATGTAGATTTTTATGCTTTTTCCTCTCATAAAATGTATGGTCCAATGGGAATAGGAGGTTTTTATATTAATAAAAATATAAAAAATGACTTTGAACCTGTTATTTATGGAGGAGATGCAATAGAAGATGTTACAGAATTATCTGTTAAATATTTAGAAGCACCTCAAAAATATGAACCAGGAACTCAAAATGTTGCAGGTGCATATGGTTTATCATTAGCTGTTGATTTTTTAAGAAAAAATAGAAAGAAAAATAGTATAGAAAAAAAAGAAAAAGAATTATTTAATTATTTATACGATTCATTATTAGAAATTGAAGATATTAAGATAATAGGTGATAAAAAAAATAAAATATCACTTCTCACTTTTTCGCATAAAAAAATACATTCTCATGATTTATCCTATTATTTAAGTACTAATAATATAGCTGTTAGATCAGGAATGCATTGTGCTTATCCTTTGTATAAAAAATATAATTTAGAATCAAGCATAAGAGTTTCAATAGGATGTTATAATACAAAAAAAGAAATAGATTATTTCATAAAGAAGATAAAAGATTCAATAAGTTTTTTTAATAATTTAGATGATAAATAAAAAATAAAAAATAAAAAAACAAGAAAACAAAAAAACAAAAAACAAGAAAACAAAAAAACAAAAAAATAAATTAAATATAAAAAACAAAAATACAAGATATGATTAAAATGGATATGTATAGACAGATTATTATGGATAATTATAAATATCCTAAAAACACAGGAAAATTAGAAAAATTCAATATTGAAAATAAATCTTCAAATATTTCTTGTGGAGATGAAATTGAAATATTTTTAGATATACAAGATAATTTAATTAAAGATATAAGTTATTTAGCAAAAGGTTGTGCAATGAGTGTTGCTTCCATGTCTTTATTTTCAGATAAAATTAAAGGAAAAAGTATAGAGTATGTTTTAAATTTATCAGAAGAAGAGTATTTTGAATTAATAAATATTTTTCCAACTATTTCAAGAGTTAAATGTGTATTATTAGGATTAAAAACATTAAAAGAAGCAATAATACAATTTAAATCTCAAAATAAATTTAATTAAAAATAATGTATAGTAAAATAATAAATAAAGAGATAAGAATTAAAAAATTAAAAAATATAAAAAAATAATCATAAGTGAGAGAAATGGAAAAAAGTAAGATAATAATAAAAGATTTAATGGTAAAATCAGAAGATAAAATTATATTAGAAAATGTAAATATTGAATTTGAATTTCCAGGAATAAATTTACTTAGTGGAGAAAATGGAAGTGGAAAAAGTACTTTATTACATGCAATATTTAATAATCCAAATTATGAAAAAAGTGGAAGTATTATTTATGAAACAAATGGAAAATCAATTAACTTAATGGAATTAAAAACAAATGAAATTTCAAAATTGGGATTATTTTTAAGTTTTCAAAATCCAATTGAAATACCAGGTTTAATTTTAAGAGATTTTTTATGGATAATTTATAAAGAAAAATTTAATGAAAGTAAAATTGACATTTACGAATTTAATAAAATAATAGAAGATCATTGTGAAAAATTAGAACTTAAAAAAGAACTATTAGATAGAGAATTAAACAAAAATTATTCAGGTGGAGAAAAGAAAAAAGTTGAATTGTTGCAAATATTAATATTAGATCCAGAAATATTGTTTTTAGATGAAATTGATACAGGAGTTGATATAAAATCAATAGATTTTTTCATAGAAAAAATAAAATCAATGAAAGATAAAGGGATAGTAATTGTTACACATAATAAAAGTTTTATAACTTTATTTGATATAAAAAAAGAGTATAACATGAGTAATCTATAATCTTAATAATTATTTTTTTATTCATTTTTATTCGTTTTTATTCGTTTTTATATATTTTAAAGTTTTAATTCAATTAGTTGTTTATAATTATTATTTTTATATTAATGTTTCATGAAACATTTCTTATTTTTAAATTATAATTTAATTTTTTTTAAGTATATTTTAATTGTATTTTTTTACTTTTTTATCATATTTTATATTTGTATAATGTATTTTCTTAAGGTTTCAAAATGAGTTTACCACTAGATTATAGTTATAAACTTTTAAGATGTTTTAAAATTAGTTGTAAGATAATGAATGTTTTGATGATTGGATGGGAATTCCCTCCCATAGTTGCAGGGGGATTAGGGAAAGCTTGTCACGGACTAGCTAAATCTATGGCCAAATTAGGCGTAAACTTAAATTTTATTATTCCTAAAGCTCCTTATGAGATGGATTGTGATTTTTTGAATCTAAGAGTTGCTTCATTTTATCAAAAAGAAGGAATTATGGTTAGAAGAATTAATTCATTAATTAATCCATATGTAACAGAAGAAATGTATAGTGATTACATAAAAAAAATATCAAAAGTTACAAAAACTGCTGAAGTTTATGGAAAGAATTTAATAGAAGAAGTATATCTATTTTCTCATAATGTAATTGATGCAAGTGAAGATTTAGATTTTGATTTAATTCATGTTCATGATTGGGTAACATTTCCAGCAGGAATTACATTAAAAAGAAGATATAAAAAACCATTATTTGTACATGTTCATGCATGTGAATTTAATAGAACAAATAATTCACCAGATCCAAAAAGATATGAAATTGAAAGATCAGGATTTATGGTTGCAGATAAGGTAATTACAATAAGCGAATTAATGAAAAATTTGATTCATGAAAAATATGATATACCTTTAGAAAAAATAGAAGTTGTTCATAATGGACTTGCAGACGAAGCATTGTAAAACATTTAAAATATTATACCTTGGAAGAATAACAGTTCAAAAAGGGATAGAATACTTGATAAATACTGCAAAAATTGTATGTGACTATGAGAAAAATGTACAATTTGTTATAGTCGGTGAAGGAGATTTGATGCAGTATATGATTGATAGAGTAATTGAATTAAAAATTGAAGATAAATTCATTTTTACAGGTTGGTTGAAAGGACAAGAAGTTGAAGATGCTTATTCTATGTCAGACATTCATATTTTGCCTTCATTTTCAGAACCCTTTGGTTTAACTCCTTTAGAAGCAAGTAGAAAAGGTTGTGTAAATGTCATCACAAAACAATCAGGTGTTGCAGAAGTATTTAATAATTGTTTAAAAATGGATTATTGGGACACACAAGAAGCTGCAAACAAAATAATTTCTTTAATTCGATATTCAGAACTAAGAGAAGAAATGAAAGAAAAAGCTTATGAAGAATTAAAAGGATTTAGTTGGGACAAACCTGCTAAAAAAGTTATTAATATTTATAAAAAAGTTTTAGGTGTCTAATTATGGCTTTTATAAATTTTTATTTTAATGTCCATCAACCAATAAGAATAAGACATTATAGAATATTTGATATAGGAAAAAATCACAATTATTTTAATGACGGATTAAATAGAGAAGTTTTTGAAAGAATAGAAAAACTATGTTATATCCCGATGAATTCTTTATTAATGAAATTAAATAAAAAATACCAAGATAAATTTAAAGTAAATTTTGGAGTAACTGGAAGTTTCTTAGAACAATTAGAAGAATATGGAACAAATGAATTGAAAGCATCTTTTAAAGAGTTGTTATCAAGTAATTTTGTTGAAATTGTTTCAGAAACTTATTATCATAGTTTGTCTAGTTTGTATTCTGAAAAAGAATTTGTCGAACAAATAAAACATCATTATAATGAAATAGAAAGAAAATTTCAAAAAAAACCAAGAATTTTTAGAAATACAGAATTAATATTAAATAAAGAAATTTTAGATGTAATTGAAAATTTAGGATATGATGGATTTTTATGTGAAGGTAAAAAAAGTATATTAAAAGAAAAAACAGAAAATTCAATATATTCTTTAAAAGATAGTGAAATGAAAGTTTTCTTTAGAAATTGCGAATTATCTGATGATTTAGCATATAAATTCATAGATAGAAATTCAAAGGATTATCCACTTAACCCTTCTAAATATATTAAAAAAATAGAACAATTGGATGGAGAAATTTTTAATATTTTTATAGATTACGAAACTTTTGGTGAGCACATAAAAGATGAAGATGGTGTTTTTAATTTCTTTGAAGAATTTGTTGAAAAATTCATTGAATTAGGAAATGAATTTAAAAATTTCTCAGATTACACAAAAAAACCAAAGTATTCAATTCAAATAAATGAAAATGTTTCATGGGCTGACAAAGAAAAAGATCATAGTGCTTGGTGTGAAAATAGAATGCAGCAAAGTGCTTTAGAAGCTTATTATGATTTAGAAGATAAAATAAAAAAAACAAAAGATCAAAATTTATTAGAAAATTGGAGGAAATTAGGTGTTAGTGATAATTTTTATTATATGAGTACAAAAACAAATGATGATGATCAAGAAGTTCATTCATATTTTAGCCATTATGATGTGCCTTATGATGCTTATATTGATTTTAGAAATATATTATCAGACTTGCAAGAGGAAATAAATGACAAATAATCTTTATATTTTCTATTAATTTTATATTAATTTCTATTAAATTTTTATTAAATTTACTTTATCTTTATTCTATTAATTTCTTATTATTAATTTATTTTTATAATGTTATTCTCATGTTATTCTCATGTTATTCTTATGATATTCTTATGATATTCTTATGATATTATTATGTTATTATTATAATAATGTTATAATAGTTATAATTTTGTTTTTAATTATATCTTTAAATAATGATTCTTGTTTTTAATAATATTTATTAAGTATTGAATTTTACTTTTCTTATGAAAACTGATAATTTTGTAGTAATAAAGAGAAGTATTTTTCTAATAATCTTGTTTATAATTGTTTCAATGATTTTTTTTTATAATGTACCACTAAAAAATGAAGTAAATTTAGTAGCTGTAAATTTAAATGAAGATAATAATATTACAGGTGGAAGTGTTATTAAATTTGAAATAGAAATGAAAAACGGTGAAGGAAAAAATTATTTAGATATTGCATCTTTAACAAAATTTGACACTCAATATTCATTAAGATATGCAAAAAATTTTGCATGTGAAATATTAAATAAAAATTGTGAATCATATGATTTTTATTACAAAATTAATGCAAATTCTGGTATAATAGGAGGTCCAAGTGCAGGTTCTGCAATGACATTAGCATTTTTATCGACAATTAATTCAAAGAAAATTCCAAAAGATGTTGCAATTACAGGGTTTATATCAGCAGGAGGTTGGATTGGTCCAGTTGGTGGAATAGAAGAAAAAATAAAAGCTTCTAAAAAAGAAAATATGACAAGAATATTTATACCAAAATCTGAAAGAATTATTGATGGAAAAGATTTAGTTGATGAATATTCTAATAAAGATTTTAAAGTAATACCAGTAGAGAATATATTTGAATTGTATAGAGAAATATTTGATGAAGAAGTTGTCGTTTTTGAAAAAAAAATACATGAAGAACCTTACGTAAAACAATTAAAAATTATATCAGAAGATATATGTAGTATATCTGAAAAATTATTAAATGAAATTAATAGTTCTAAATATAAAGAAATAAATGATTTTTTTAAAGAATCTTCAATAAAAAGAGAATCAATATCTGAACTATTAAATTTTTATTCTTTTTATTATGTTGATTTATATGAAAAATCAGAAATTGTTAATATTTATTTTAAAAATATATCATATAAAAAACATAATGATTTTTTTTGTAGTTTAGAAAACCTATCATTTACAAATACAACTTATTATAAAGATTTTTGTCTACCAAATAATATTTTAAAGATAGACGAAATGATTTATAAAAGTGAATTAAGACCTTATAAAGAAATAAATATAACATTTATAGAAGAATATCAAAAAGATAAAATTGTAAATTTAACAAAATCATTTAAAGATAATTATGATTATTATATTTTACAAAAAACAAATAGGAGTTTATTTGAAGAAAAAATATTAAAATTAACAAGACTTTCAAATATTTATAGTTATTACAAAGAAGGGGTTAGTTTAATTCAAAGAGGAGATAAATTCTTTAATCAAGATTATTATTATGCAAGTTCATCTTCATGTTTTGGTGCAAATCTAGATTTAGATTATTATAATTATGTTCTAGAGATTTTTGATGATAAATTATTTAATATTTCTAGTAAAGATTTCTCTAATCAAGCAATATATTTTAAATTAAATATGATATTAAGAGATATTGAATTTGATTTACTTTCATATAAAATAGATTTAGGTTTGAGCATTGAAAATCCACAGATTGATTATGTAATAAATTCAAGATATCAAGATGCTTTAAGTTCATTTTACAAAGTAAGAGATAAGATTAATGAATTAAATGTTTCAAAATATGAAAATCAAACAATTTATACGATGTTTTTGGATATAAGCAGTATAATTTATGATTTAACATATTCAAAAAATAGATTTTTAACATCTAAACAATGGTCTAAATTTAAAGATTTAGAAGAATATAATAATGAAAGTGAAAAAATATCTTATTTTGATTTATATAATTCATGTAATGATGCTTATAATTATGCAAAAATAGATTTTGAATATATCAAAGAAAATTCGGGTTCAGAAATATATAAAGAAGATTTAAACACAATAAAAGAAAACATGGATAATGGATTATTTTACTCTTGTATTTTTAATTCAATAAATTTAAGAAGTATTTATAGCAATTTAATGGCTATTTCTGCAACTAAAGATTTAGAGCAATTATTTAATGAAAAAGAAGCATTAGCTTATTATTATTTAAATAAAAATCAAAATGAATTCCCATTGTTATCTTATAGTTATTTAGAATATGCAAGAGCATTAAAAGATCAAGATATTTATTCAGCATTAAATTATCTTGAAGAATCAATAGGATTTAATAATATTGATATTTATTCAAAGGATATATTAGATCTTGTAAATAAAAGTGAGAAAGATAAAACAGAAAATCAATATTTTAGAAATATGAAAATTATAATAATGAAATATGAAAAATTATTTTATTTTTTAATCATTTTGTCGTTAATATTGGAATTATTGTTTTATAACTTAAATAGATATGATAGAAATCAAAACAATAAAATAAAAAACAAAATAAATAACAAATTAGATAACGAATTAAATAATAAAATAAATAATGAAACAAATAATGAAATAAAAAGTGAAAATGATTTTGAAAATTATTTGTTAAAAAATAACTTTATAAAAGAAAGAAAATATAACGTAATAAAAAAAAATATAAATAAAAATATAATAAATAATAATGATAAGAAAAATAAAAAATAAATAATAAAAAACAATCTTATTATAGATTTTATTTTAAATTTATATTTAGTTTTGTTTGAGATTTTTTTTTGTTTTAAATAACAAAATCACTAAAAGCTTATATTTATCAATAGAATAAATATTAGAATAAATATTATAATAAATATTATAATAAATAATTAGAAAATAAAAATAATTAGTAAATAATTAAGAAAAAAAATGGATAAAAAAATACCTACTTATGGATTTGAATTAGTTGAAGAATCTGAAGGACAAACATTGTGGATAAATTATGAAGGTTCTCATATAATTCCTTTAATTGAAGATAGTCAAATATGTATGTCTAGAACTATAGATATATTATCAGGAATTTCTCATTTAAATAAAATGATTTTCTATCAAAGAAGAGATTATGAATATGATTCCTTCCAGACAGAAATGTTACTTGAAGTTGCTCAAGTTTACAAAAAATTAGTAAATAATAGAGAATTGTTTTCATATAATTCCATGGCTAATGATTATCAAAGTCGAGAAATAAAAAGAACTTATGTTTATATTAAAGATTTAATTTATAATAAATTAAAAGAAGATCCTATTGGTTGTTATGTTCAAATAAGAAGAGATATAAGAGATAAGAAAATAGAATTGGATTTGATAATAGAAAAAAGTTATAAAGATAAAAAATCAAAAATATTAAACATTTTACAATACATAAAAGTTTTACTTGAAAGAACAAAACTAATTCTTATGGCGACTCCATATCTTGAAGGATATGAAATGGGTGATAGAGAGATTTATAGAAGATTTTTTTCACCAACAATTAAGCCAGATTTTATTTATACAAAATTATTAAGTACCTATCCTGCTGATGCAATCGAGTTGGATAGTTATTATGTAGGAAGTACTGAAGTTGCTATTTTTAAATTACAAGATACAGTTCAATATTTGTATCATATTATTCCTCCAGAATATAATTTAGATGAAGAAAGATATGAAATATTAGATATTGCAAGAAATGTATTGGCTGAGCATCAACCAACAGAAAAACAATTTACAAACATAAAAAAAATTAGAGAAATTTTTTATAATATTGGAAGTGATTTAATAAGAGACCTTGCTTTAAATAAAGATTTAAAATTATCTGAAGAAGAGGTTCATGAATTAGTTCAAATTTTAGTAAGATATACAATTGGTTTTGGACCAATAGAATTATTATTGGAAGATGAAAATGTTCAAGATATTTCAGTAAATAGTCCTTCAGGAAAATCTCCAATTTTTATTGTACACTCAGAATATGACGATTGTAAAACAAATATTATTCCAACAGAAAGTGAAACAGATTCATGGGCAACAAAGTTGAAAATGATTTCAGGAAGACCACTTGATGAATCAAATCAATTATTGGATACTGAAATAGATGTTGAAAATGCAAGAGCAAGAGTTTCAACAATTACTAAACCATTAAATCCTTCAGGACTTGCTTTTTCATTTAGAAGACATAGATCAAAACCATGGACATTACCATTATTTTTAAAATATAGAACATTAACTCCACTTGCAGCAGGATTTTTAAGTTTTGTTATTGATGGAGCAAGAACAATCCTTGTTTGTGGTACAAGATCATCAGGTAAAAGCAGTCTTTTAAGTAGTTTTCTTGTTGAATTAATGAGAAAATTTAGAATAATAACAGTAGAAGATACATTGGAATTACCAGCAGAATATTTGAGAGATTTAGGATACAATATACAACAATTAAAAGTAGGTTCTGCATTAATAAAAGGTGGTTCTGAAATGTCTGCATCAGATGGAATTAGATCAACATTAAGACTTGGAGATTCTGCTTTAATCGTTGGAGAAGTAAGAGGAGAAGAAGCTGTTGCACTTTACGAAGCAATGAGAGTTGGAGCAGCCGCAAATCTTGTTTCAGGAACAATCCATGCAGATAGTCCATATGGTGTATATGATAGATTAGTTCATGATATAGGTATTCCAAAAACATCATTTAAAGCAACAGATTTAATAGTCATTGTAAACCCGATAAAAACAGCATCAGGATTAAAAAAACAAAGAAGAGTTTTAGAAATTACTGAAGTTAGAAAACATTGGAATGATGATCCTGTAGCAGAAAATGGATTTGTAAAATTATTCGAATATGATGCAAAAGAAGACATGTTAAAACCAACAGAAGATTTATTAAATGGAGATTCAGAAATATTAAAAAGCATTGCATCTAAAATACAACAATATTCCGGAAATTGGGATGCTTTATGGGAGAATATTGAATTAAGAGGAAAAATAAAAGAAACTCTTACAAATCATTCAATTAAAAATAAATTACCTGAGATTTTAGAAGCAGATTTTATTGTATTGTCAAATGATAAATTTCATATGATAAGTGATGATGTTATTGTTGAAAAAGGATATGCAGATAGTGATTCAATTTACGAAAAATGGTATCAATGGTTTTTAGAAGAATCAGAAAAATACATAAAAGTTTTAAGAATGCAATCTAATAAAAATTTTAAAAATGATTAGTGATATTAATGCCATTTAAAAAATATAAAAATATAATAAAGATATTGAAATGTATTTTTATTTTAATTTTCTTTTATTTCTTAATAAAAAGAATTGATTTTGTTGAATCTTTAAATTTATTAAAAAAAATTAATTTATATATTTTTGTATATATTTTTTTTGTCATATTAGTTTTATTTTTTGTTACAATTAGATGGAAAATAATATTAAAAACAAAAAATGTAAATACAAAAATAAAAGATTTGTTTTTTTATAAATTATCAGAATTGTATATGAATTATATAACTCCAGCGGCTTTTGTTGGAGGTGAACCTGTAAAAGCATTTTTGTTAAATAAAAAATATAAAGTAAATTTTACAAAAGGATTATCAACTGCAATAATTGATAAATCTTTTGATATTGCAATAAATGTATTTTTAGGAATGGTTGTTTTTTTATTATTTTTGTTGAATTTTTTAAAAGAATTTGGAATTGTTTTATTTATGTTTATTTTTGTTTTATTGTTATTTGTACTATTTGCTTTTTTTTACATTTTAAAACATTATTTAAATGGAAAAAAAATAATAAAAAAGAAACTAAAATTTCTATCAAAAGAATATAGAGAAGAAAAAAGATTAAAGAAATTTAAGAAATTTAATAATAACAATAACAATAATAGTAATGATATCAATAATAATATAAATAATATAAATAATATAAATAATATAAATGATATAAATGATAATGATATTGCATTGAAATTGGAGATTAAGAAACACAAAAAAAAAGACAATCTTTTGAATCATATTTATTTAATATTATGTGATTTTGAAGAACATATTGTAGATTTTTTTCATAAAAATAAAGAAGGATTATTTAAGAGTGTTTTAGTTTCAATTATTATATCTATAACAATGTATTTAGAGTATTTTTTTATGTTAAAGTCTTTGGGAATTCCTTTAGTAAGTGTTTTCTTTCCATTAATTGTTTTGAGTATGTTAGGAATTGCATATTTAATTCCAGTTCCTGCTGCTATGGGTTCACTTGAATTGTTTGAAGCAATGGTTTTTGTGATGTTTAGACTACCAATAGAAGCATCAATTGCTTTTGTTATTTTATTGAGATTAAAAGATGTTACTTTAGCTTTGATAGGAGTATTGTATTTATTTTTCAATGGTATTAATATAAAAAAGATAAATATAGGTAATAAATAATAAAACAAAATAAAATAAAGATAAAATGTAAAATAAAAATTTAATAAGGATTTAAATAAATATATAAAATAAAAGTTAGAAAAGTAAATATTATATAATCAATAATGATGTAAATAAATATTGTAATAAATATTATAGTAAATAGAACAATAAAATTTATAGTTAAAATTTATAGTTAAAATCATATTTTAAGATTAAATATTTTAATATGTTTATACATTAGTTAATTCAAAATAAAAATGTAATAAATTGTGAAATTAATAGTAAAAGAGAGTGAGAATATGAAAAAAAAAGAAAATAAATATTATCTTTATTTATCAATATTTATATTGTTAAATTTCTTTTTTTTGATATTTTTTGTAGAAAATTCTTTTGCAATTGATGATGATAATGAAGATGTTGTTTTATATTCTCAAACAAAAATAAATAGTGAAAAAATTTATACAAATGTTTTTTATTATCTTTATAAATTTCCATATATCAAAATTATAATGGAATTGTCAAAAATACAAAATGATGAAATAATTTTTGAAAATAATTTAAACAATGAAATTATATATTTTTTAGAATTAAAAGATAGATGTTCTAAAATCAATAAAAATTGTTTTATTAAAGATATAAATAATGATGAATTTAGATTTTCTAAATCTTTTTTTGAAGAAATATTAGTAAAAGAAAAAGATTTTTTATTGAATGTTTTTGAAGAAGAAAATAAAGAAATAAATAAAGAAGAAGAATTGATATCATTTAATTTAAAAAAATATAAATATGATTTTAAAATAGATGAAAATATAGGAACAAATATTGACAAAATAAAATTAGGTTGCATTGATTCAAAATTGTATTTTTATGATAATAATAGTATCTTTGATGATGAAAGTTCAGAATATTATATTAAAAATCAGTGCTTTTTTCAAACTCAAAAATATTCTCCAATCTTTTTTGAAAAATATAATTTGGATTTGATCTTTTTAAAAAACTTAACAAACAATAAAAATGAGAAAAATGATAAAATTTCATTTATTAATTATTATATTGTAAATAATTCTCCTATTATTTTCTTAAAATATAAAGTAAATGATTTAGATATTTCTAAGATACAAGTTAAATCATTATCATCAAATTTTAAAGAAATTATACAAAATTCTCAAGTTAAAAATTATTCATTATTTTTAGAAGATGGTTTTTATGATGATTTAGATTCCAATTCAAAAAACATTAGTTTTTATTTTTCTAAAGATAATAGAAAAACAATAAAATTGATATCAAATTATGATAATTTAAATTTTAGTGAATTATATTATAATAAAGAAAATAATGAAATATTGATTCCTATAATATATAATGATGTAATAAAAAGAGAATTATTAAATTTAGAAATCGTTTTTTATGATTTAGATGAAAATCCATATGTTTTTACAAATTCGATATATAGTGATGATATTTTTAAATTAAATCCTATATATAATATTTCAATAATTGAATTAAATATAAATAATGATTTTAATAATGAATTATCAATTGAAGATATTTCAATGAAATTAGAATTAAATTTATATGATAATGAAAATATTGATATGAAAAATATTTTTCCAGAAAAAACAAAAAGTTTTTCTTTATTTATTATCAATAAAAGAGATGACGGTTTAAATAATTTTAATGAAGTTTTCTTTTATAAAAAATTTAAAACGTTTTCAAAAGAAGATGATGATAAAATCTATGTTATAGATGATTTTAGAAATGAAATATCAGGAAGAATAAATTATATTTGTAGGGATAATATAGATAATGAGTTAAATAATGAAAAATCAAATTCTTATCTTGATTTTTTAATGTTGGATAGTGATATTGTTGATTATTATAATATAAATCAATATAATTTGAAAGATTTTTATGAAATCTTTGATAATATGGGATTAATATATAAATATGGAAATGATGGAAAAATTGATGATATTTGTGATAAAATGAAGTAAAATTTACAATAAATTTATAAATAAAATATCATTCCTATTTGTATTAATTCTTTAATATTAGTGTTAAATTTTTAAAAGGTTTTTTTTATGGGAGAAGTTCTTAAGACTGGAACAACAATAATAGGTTTAAAATACAAAGATGGAGTTATTTTAGGAGCGGATAGAAGAATGACTATGGGACACATGATTGCAAATAGTGGTGTAGAAAAAATTGTTAAATTAACAGATTTTTTAGTAACAGCATTTGCAGGAACTGTTTCTGATATTCAAATGCTTGTTGATGTTTTAAAATCAAATTTTAGTTATTTTGAAAAAGATAGATCAAGAAAAATAACAACAAAAGAGGCTGCTTCTTTTATGAGTAATCAAATGAGATCTCACATTAGAGGTGCTGCAATAGGACCTGTTGGTTTTATTTTGGGTGGATTTGATAAGGTTCCTGGTTTATTTGAAATATTCTCTGATGGAACATTAACTGAGTATAATACATATGTAACAGATGGTTCAGGTAGTGTTTTTGCAATGGGAGTTTTAGAAAGCGAATATAAAGATAATATGACAAAAGACGAAGCTATTAATTTAGTTAGAAAATCATTAAAGATTGCAATGAAAAAAGATAGTGCATCTGGAGATGGTTATTTTGTTTATAATATTGATGCACTTGGTGCAGATGTCGTCATAGACGAAAAATTATAATTTTTTTATTTATTACTTTTTATTCTCATTTAATTTTTATAGGTTTTTTCGATGGTTTCAGAAATAATTAAAGTAATTTTATCAAAGTTGCCTGAAGATATTGTCTCAGCAGCTAGTTTTGAAGGTGCAAATATAGTTTTATATACTAAAAGCAGAGATTATTATATAAATCATAGAGATGATATTAAAAAAATAGTAAAGGAAATTAAAAAGAGAATCGAGCTAAGGCCAGATCCTTCTATTTCTGAAGAACAAGAGAAAACTAAAAAATATATTGAAGAATTAATTGATAAAGAAGCTGAGTTATCTTTAATTAGATTTGATCCACAAAGATCTATTGTTAGAATAGAATGTAAAAAACCAGGAGTTGCTATAGGAAAAAATGGAGCAAATCTTAATTTAATAAGAGATAAAACTTTTTGGATTCCTGAAATAAAAAGAAGTGCGGCTATTAAATCTACAATTATTGATAATATTAGAGAAGTATTATATCAAAATAATGATTTTAGAAGAAATTTTCTTAATAATGTAGGAGAAAGAATTTACAATGGATGGACAAGAACTAAAAGAGAAGAATGGGTTAGATTGTCTTTTCTTGGAGGAGGAAATCAAGTTGGAAGAAGCTCAATTTTATTGCAAACTCCAGAATCAAGAATTTTATTAGATTTTGGAATTGATGTTTCATCGGAAAATTCAATGTATCCATTAATGGATTCACCTGATTTTGATGTTGGAGAATTAGATGCAGTTATTATATCACATGCTCATGTAGATCATACAGGAGCAATTCCTTTGTTATATAAATATGGATATAGAGGTCCAATCTATTGTACAGAACCAACAAGAGATATCATGAGTTTATTACAATTAGATGTTGTAAAAATAGCAAAAATGTCAGGAAAAGATTATCCATACAATTCTGATGATATAAAAGAAATGGTAAAACATTGTATTACTTTAAATTATGAAGAAGTTACAGATGTAACACCTGATGTAAGAATTACACTTTATAATTCAGGTCATATCTTAGGAAGTGCAATGGTTCATATACATATTGGAAATGGATTACATAATTTTTTGTATACAGGAGATTTGAAATTTAAAAATACAAAATTGTTACAAAGGGCAAATTATATTTTCCCAAGATTAGAAAGTGTTTTAATGGAATCAACATATGGAGGTCCAAATGATATAATGCCACCATTATCTGTTGGAGATGCTGAATTATTAGATAAAGTTACAGAAATTGCTCAAAGCGGTGGAAAAATATTATTTCCAGTTCTTGGTTCAGGAAGAGGTCAAGAAATTATGATGATGCTTGAACAACTTATGCGTGAGGGCAGTATTCCAAAAGTAGATATTTATTTAGATGGAATGGTTTGGGATATTTGTGCAATATATACTGCATACCCAGAATATTTGAGTTCAAGTATTAAATCATTAATTTTTAATAAAGGAGAAAATCCTTTTTTATCAGATATTTTTAAAAGAGTTGGAAGTAATCAAGAAAGAGAAGAATTGATGAATAAAGATGGACCCTTTATTGTATTAGCAACATCAGGAATGCTTACAGGAGGACCAAGTGTTGAATATTTTAAGAGATTTGCTGATGATTCAAGAAATAAAATTATTTTTAATTGTTATCAAGCACCAAATTCATTAGGTGCAAGAATTTCTAAGGGAGAAAAAGAATTTACTTTTAAAAGTGGAGATGAAACAAAATTCATAGAAGTAAAAATGGAAGTGGGTAGTGTAAGAGTTTCAAATCATGCAGATAGAAGAGAATTATTATCTTTTGTAAACCATATGAAACCAAGACCAAAAACAATCATTTTAAACCATGGAGATCCTATTAAAATTTCAAATTTAGCAAATGCAATATCAAAAATGAAATTTAAGGTAAAGGTTCCAAAGAATTTAGAATCTATTAGATTAGTTTGATTTTTAACATTTATTTATATTTAAATAAATTAGATAATAATTATAATTATAGTATTAAAAATTAATTTTATTATATTTATTTAATTTTCTATTAATTATTTAGTTGATTTCTGAGAAAGATTTATATATCATTATAATTTTACTACTTATTAGTAACTCGTGGTAAATATGAGATATGAAAAAATTGAAAATCCTCAAGGAATCCAAGGAAACTTTGTTATGGATAAAAAAAAGGGAT
>JAQUVJ010000029.1:0-2098 GCA_028693395.1 Candidatus Nanoarchaeia archaeon
CTATAAAATCTCCTATGAAAATCCATAAGTTTTTATACTAATCTATCTACAAAAATCTATGGAAACACAAAAAGACAAAATTCTAACAATAATATCAATAGTTATCCTTTTTGTAACATCATTAATAAATTGGACAATTTATTCATGGTTAATCTTAGTAGCAATAATCTTAATTATCCTAGCATGGTATTTTAGAAACAAAAAATAATAAAAAATCAATAAGTTTTTATTATAATTAAATCTCTTAAATCTTAGATCTTAATGAAAAAACAAAATAAAACTTCAATAAAACACGATCAACACTTTTTAATTAATCAATCTTATGCAATAGAAATAATTAATCTACTAAACTTAGAAGAAGATGATATAATTATAGAAATTGGTCCAGGAAATGGAGCACTTTCAAATCATCTAAAAAATAATAAACACTTTTTAGTAGAAATAGATGAAAATTTATCTCAAATATTAAAAGAAAGGAATTATAATGTAATAAATGAAAACTTCTTAAAAATAAATAACACATTTCTTGAAGAAAATCACATAAATAAATTAATTTCAAATCTACCTTACTCAATAAGTGAACCATTTGTTTTTAAAATATTGAAAATGTATGAAGAAAAAAAAGATAAAAATTTCAAAGGAGTTTTAATGGTTGGAGAATCTTTTTATTATATAATAAAAGGAAATTTTTCAATGTATGCCGATTTTTTCCAAGCATTTTTTCAAATAAAAGACGAAATATTAGTAAAACCAGAAAACTTTAATCCACCACCATCGGTAGATTCATACGTTTTTTGCTTTGAAAACAAAAAAGAAATAACAGATGATATGAAAATAAGTATGTATCTTTATGATTGTTTCAAAAAAAAATTAAAAATAACATCAATTGTTAGAAATTATTTTTGGAATGAATTAAATTTAACCAAAAGAGAATCAAAAGAAAAATCAAACATTTTTTTAGACAAAAAAAAAGAAGAATTTAAAAACAAACAATTAGATAATTTAAATGTTTTTGAATATTTTGAAATAAAAGATTTTTTATTTAAAAATAAAGATTAAAAGCTAAAATTATACAAAAAATATATCTTTTTGCATAATTTTTAAAAAGAGATGATTTTTTAATAAGAATATGGGGCACTTCGTTTTTATTCCAAATTGGTTTCAAGGTTATGATTTTATCCTTGATTTTATAGTTTTGTTTATATTAGTTGTAATTGCATACAACTTTAAAAAAGTAAATCTATATACATCTTCAAGAATTTCAAAAATGTTTGAAATATCATTTTTTCTTTTAATTATATCATTTTTTATTAAAGATATAATTAATTTATTTTTATATGTTTCACATGAAAGTTTTATGTTTTTATCAACTAATACTTTTTTATATGATCTAATAAATTCGATAATTTTTTATGAAATAGGAATATTCCTTTATAGAGCAACTTATTTAGTTGCGTTCTTTTTGATTTATAAACAATTATTAAAAGAAAATTGTAGATGGGATTTTTTTGGAATCTTTACAATGATTGCTTTGTCTTATTTTAGTTTGATTAGTTATTGGATGTATTATTTTGTGTTAAGTTTTTTGCTTGTTTCAATTACAATTTTTTATTACACAAGGATCTTATCTCACGATATTTCAAATGAATCAAAGAGATATGTCTTTTTGTTTTTTACAATGATAATGTTGTCAAAAATAATGGTATTAATTTTCATTCAAAACGGAGTTTTAATAGGAATGTTACTTGAATTATTAGGATATTTGTTTTTAATATTGTCTTTTAATTCTTAATTTTAACATAAATAAAAATAGTGAAAATAATGGGAAAAAAAAGAGATAAACTAGATATAACACTTGATATACTTGATTCTTTAATAAAAAGAGATGGTGTATTAAAAAAAACTAGATTGTTGTATCGAGCAAATCTCTCTCACACATTGTTAAATGAGTTTCTAGATGCTTTAGAAAAAGAACAATGTTTAGTTGTTAACAAAAAAGGAAGTAATATTTTTGTTGAAATGACTGAAAAAGGATATAAAAAATTCGCAGAATTGGAAAAACTTAGAAAACTAAAATCAAACTTCGATTTGTGATTTT
>JAQUVJ010000029.1:2198-9655 GCA_028693395.1 Candidatus Nanoarchaeia archaeon
AAAACATTTCAAGGAAACGTAGAAGAAAAATTAGAAAAAGGATATATAAGATCAAGAATGATTTTTGAAATCGTAGGAAAACCAAAAGAACACGTAAAAGAAACAATGGAAAAATATATTAGTGAAATATCAAAAGTAAATGATATAATTGAATATGATTTACTTGATGTTGTTGAAACTGAAGATAATTTTTTTAGTGCAGTTGCAGAATTAGATTTTCTTTTAAAAGACATTAATCAAATGTTTCATTTATGTTTCCAATATATGCCATCATCAATTGAAATTATTGAACCAGAATCTGTAATTATGAAAAATTTTGATTTAACATCAGTTGCAAATACACTTCAAGGAAATTTACATAATCTAGATTATTCATATAAATTAGAAAAACAAAAAAATATTGTTATGAGTCAAAATATGGCAAAATTAATTAGAAATTTTGTTAATTATTTAAATTCAGAAGAAAGAAAACCTGCAGAAATTGAAAAAATAACAGGAGTTTCTAATTCAGATATTAAAAAAATCTTTGAAGAATATGAAAAAGAAAAAAAAGCAGAACAAAATAATAATAATATTGTTGAAGCAGAAAATGAAAAAAATTCTTCAGATGATTCAAAAAAAGATGATTCAAAGGAAATCTTAAAAAAACAAAAAAAAGATTTATTCAAAAAAAAATCTAAAAAGTAATTTTTTTTATTTTTTATTTTTTCATTTATCTTTATTTTATTTTTTCTTTATTTTCTCTTTATTTAATATTTACTTTATTTTATTTTTTTTTGTTTAATCTTTTGATTTTTTTATTCTTATGTTTTAATTTTTTATTCTTATATTTTTTTAAAAATTTAGTGTTTTCTTTAACAAGACTTTTTATTTCTTAAGTTTGCTATGAAAATCATAAATCTTGATTACTCAAGGGTAGTAGGCCTTTTATTTAAAGGAGCTTCTTTATTATATCGTATGGAAAGTTTCAAAGGTCTATCTAATAATGAAGTCGAAGAACTTTATAAGGAATTTGGTTATAATGAAATCCCTATGGGTAAAGTTTTAAGCGGAAAAGATATTTTCTTTAATCAATTTAAAAACACAATGGTTTATATTTTAGGTTTAGCAATGATTTTATCATTAGTTTTACAAAAATATAGTCATGTAGGAATTATTTTTATAATAATATCGATTGTAATAACATTAGGATTTGTTCAAGAATATAAAGCAAATAAAGAAATGAATGCTTTAAAAAAAATGCTTGTTCCAAATTCTGTTGTTATAAGAAATGGAAAAAAAGAAATCGTTTTGTCTAAGGATATTGTTCCAGGAGATATTGTTTTTTTAACATCAGGAGATAAAGTTCCTGCAGATGGAGTTGTTTTAAAACAAACGAAATTTGAAGTAAATGAATCTGCAATAACTGGTGAATCAGAGCCTGTTAAAAAAAATATTTATGAAATTGAAGATGAAAAAACTTTCATTGATTCAAGTCTTGTTGTTGATAAAAATAGAGTTTTTATGTCAAGTTATGTAACTCAGGGAAATGCATATGTAAAAATAATGCATACAGGAAAAAATACAGAATTTGGAAAAATTGCAAATTTAATGCAAAATCAAGATAAAGATGTAGCAGGAAACTTAGTAAACAAAGTTGTTACAAAATTTACAAAATTTGCATTACTTATGGTTTTTTTAACAATAGTCTTGTTGTTAATCCAAGCTTATTTTTCACATCAATACGATTTGTTTCATTATTTGTTTGTTGAAAAAGAAATATTTATGATATTAACACTTGCTTTAGCATTATTAGTATCAGGAATACCAGAAGGATTACCAGTTGTTGTTACAATTTCTCTTGCAAAAGGTATGAAAAGAATGAGTTCTAAAAACGCAATTGTTAATAAAATGAATTCATTACATGATTTAGGAAAGGTTTCTTTTATTTGTTCTGATAAAACAGGTACAATAACAAAAAATGAAATGACAGTTAAACATTTTTATTTTAATGGAAAGTCCTATAAGGTTGACGGAACAGGTTATAATAATAGTGGTTCTATTTTAGAAAAATCAAGGAAAGTAACTTATGAAGAAATAGATTTGTTTATCGATGCAATTTCTTTATGTAATGATGCAGAATTAAAAGTTTCAACTGACAAAATGGTTGTCTCAGATGAAAATACATCTTATTATGATATTATGGGATCTAGCACGGAAGCAAGTTTGCTTGTACTTGCAAATAAAGCTCAAGTTAGAACCACTGATTTAAAATATAAATTTGAAAGATTAGAAGAAGCACCATTTTCTTCAGAAAGAAAAATGATGTCAGTATTATGTAATTATCCTTTAAGAGAAAAATTAAAAAAATTATTTAATAATAATGAAGAAGTTATTTTAGTAAACGAAGAATATGTTCGAAAAGAAGAAAAAACAATATTTTTGAAAGGAGGAATTGATGTAATTTTAAAATATTGTAATAGATTTTATATCGATAATGAAATAAAAGAATTAAGTGATATTTATAGAGAGCACATAAAAGAAAGAGTTGAATTGTTAACAGATAAAAGATATAGAGTATTAGGAATTGCAATGAGAGAAGACAATTCAAAAAGAGATTTAGAAGATTTAGAAAAGGAAAATTTAATTTTCTTAGGATATGTTGCGATAATTGATCCTCCAAGGCAAGAAGTTAAAAAATCAATAAAAGTTGCTCATGATGCTGGAATAAAGGTAATGATGATTACAGGCGATAATGTTAATACAGCAAGAGCAATTGCTAAAGAAGTAGGAATTTTAAGTGATGATAATAAATATAGAGTAATTGAGGGAGATCAATTATTAGAAATGTCAGATGAAGAATTATATGATATTGTTGAAGATATTAGAGTTTGTGCAAGAGCAAAACCAGAACATAAATTAAGAATTGTAAATGCTTTACAAAAAAGATCACACGTTGTAGCAATGACAGGAGATGGAGTAAATGATTCTCCTGCATTAAAAAAAGCAGATATTGGAGTTGCAATAGGCTCTGGAACTGAAGTTGCAAAAGAAGCAAGTGATATAATATTAAAAGATGATGATTTTAGTACAATTGTTTTAGCAATCGAAGAAGGAAGACATATTTTTGAAAATTTACAAAAATTTTCTTCATATCAATTGTCTTGCAATTTATCTCAATTAATTGTTATATTTTTATCAATTGTTTTTCAATTACCAGTTTTATTAACAGCAATTCAAATATTATTTATGAATTTAGTTACTGATGATATGCCAGCAATATCTCTTGCTTTAAATTCACAATCAAGAGATATTATGACATGGAAACCAAAGAAAAGAGAAGATGGTTTATTTAGTAAAGAATTGGGTGCAGTTTTTGTTGTTTCAGGTTTATTAATGACTGTTTTTACTTTTTTAGTTTTTTATTCAATATATAATACAGGATTAGGAAATTTAACAATAGCTAGAACTTTAGCATTAATAACAATGATATTTATGCAAGTTTTGTTTGCATTTAGTTTTAGATCATTTAGAAAGCCTTTTTTTAAAATGAAATTGACAACGAATAAATGGTTATTAAGACTTGGAAGTTTATCATTATTATTAACTGGATTAGTTGTTTTTACTCCTATTAATAGTTTATTTGAAGTAATGAAAGTTCCAATCGATAGTTTATTAATTCCTCTTGTTTATGCAATAATAGGATTGATATTATTAGATATTGCAAAGATTTATTTCATGAGAGATTTTTATAAGGAAGGAAAAAAGGAGGATTAATCTTTTTTTTATTTTAATTCTTTAATTTTAATTTTTCTTATTTTTTTTTAGATTTTTTATTTTTTTATTTTTTTAAATTATTATATTTTCTTTTTTTTCTTAATATTATTTATTCTTTATTTTCTAATTTTATATTCTTAATTTTTTTTAATATTATTTATTCTATTTTTATTCTAATTATTAATATAATTTATTATATTTTATTACTTTTATTATTAGATTTAGATTTTTTAGATGATTGTTACTAATAAGTTACAAATAAAACAAAATATTTATATATTAGTATGATATACATTAGTTCATAACTTAATGGTGATAAATATGTCTCAATATGAATCTATGATAAAAAGTCAAAAAAAAGCTTTAGAATATTTAAATAATGTAGGAGACACATCCGCATTTTATTTAGACAAAGCAAGAATTGAATCATTGGAAGCATCTGGTGTTATTAGTGAAGACGGGCTTTTAGATTATAAAAAATTAAAAAATACAGATACCATATCAAAATTTGTAGAAGATTATAATACAAGATTATCTTCCTATGCAAAAAAAATCTTAGAAATTAAAGATGGAGAAGAATCAGGAGAATTAAATCCAACAATGAAATTACTAAAAGAAGGAATTATTACTAAAGGAGTATTTGGAATAGATAAAAATCAATTATCAGAAGTCATATCACAAAGTCCAGAATTAGTCGGAAATGAATTTTACAGATTACAATCAACAACAAAAAGAATATATTCAGAATTTGAATCATCACTTACAACACCTTATGATGAAAACAAAGGATATATCTCAGAAAAATTTGGAGATATAGTTGATACAAGTGCTTTATCAGAAGTAAAATTACAAGAAATATTAAACTCAATTTTAAAAGGAGGTTTATCAGGAATTAAACAAGTTTCTGGAATAGATCACGCAATTAAAGATAAAGATAAACTAGAAGATTTATTATTAAAGTAATTTTATTTATTTTTTAATTTTTATTTAATTTTAATTTTTATTTAATTTTAATTTTTATTTAATTTTAATTTTTATAACTTTTATTTATCTATTTTTTTAATTTATTCTATTTTTGTTTATAATTATAATAATATTATCACATTTATTCTTATTATTTTACATTATATAATTTTTAATAATCTTTGAAATAATTAATACTAATATCATTTTATATTAAAACAACAAAACATTTTATATATTACTTTTTCTTATAAAAAAACATGATAGACGAATTTATTTCTACACTTGAAAAAATCTCAAATACTAAAAAAAGACTTGAAAAAACAGAAATACTTGCATTATTTATTAATAAATATAAAAAAAATATGGAAAAAGAAGTTTTATATTTTTTCTTAGGAAATATCTATCCAGAAAACTCACAACAAAAAACTTATGTTTTTGATAAAATTATTATTAAAGCAATAACTCAATCTTTAGGATACAATGAAAAAGAAATTGAAGATATCTATAAAGAAAAAGGAGACTTAGGAGATATTGTTTTTAAATTATTAAAAAATAAAAAACAAAACACTCTTTTTGATGAAGATTTAGAGATGGATTTGTTAATCAAAAATCTAAATAAATTAACAGAATTTTCAGGAAATGATTCCACATCTCAAAAAATTTCAATAATTTCTGAATTATTATCTAAATCAAATTCAAATCAAGCAAGATTTACAATAAGGTTATTACAAGAAAATTTGAGAATAGGAATTTCTATTCAAACAATAAGAGATTCATTAATTCATGTCTATTTTCCAAAAGTAAATTTCATTTATAAAAAATGTAAAAATCATGGATATTCTTTAGATTTAAAAAAATGTATTATCTGTAAAGAAGAATTATTAGATATTGAAAATGATTCAAATAATGATTCAAATAATAACTTAAATAATAACTTAAATAATAATTCATTAAATAGTAATTCATTAAATAGTAATTTATTAAATGGTAATTTAATAAATATTGATAATTTAAATAATGAAGAAATTAAAATTAAATTTGATAGTATTGATCTAAACAAAGAATTAATTCTTTTTAACAAGTATGAAGATTCAAGAAAATTTTACCAATATCTAATTGATTTAATGAATGAAAAATATTCATTTGTAAATGATATAGGTCAAATCTTAAAAATCTTAAAAGAAAATCCAAATAACATTCGAAATGTAAACTTAGACATAAATAATCCAATAAAAGCAATGTTATTTCCAAAAGTTAAAACAATTCAAGAAGCTTTTGATGTTGTTGGTAAACCTGCACAATTAGAGTATAAGTATGACGGTTTTAGGATGATTATACACTACAATAACAAAGATGACATAAGAATATATACAAGAAATCTTGAAGAGCTTAGTGGTAGGTTTCCTGATGTTATTGAATATTTAAAGGAATCTTTAGGAAATAAAGAAAAAATAATATTGGATGGTGAATGTTTAGGAATAAAAGATGAAAAAATAATACCATTTCAACAAATATCTCAAAGAATAATGAGAAAATATGATATAGATAGATTAAAAACAGAATTTCCTGTAAAATGTGTTTTTTTTGATATATTAATGGTAAACAACAAAGATTTAACTAAAGAAAATTTCATAGAAAGAAGAAAAATTTTAGAAGATAATGTAAAAGTTATAAAAAATAAAATTGAATTTTCTCAAATATTAGTCACACAAGATAATAAAGAAGCAATGGAATTTTACAATAAAGCATTAAAAGATGGAATGGAAGGAATTATGATAAAAAATATAAAATCTCCTTATTCCCCAGGATCAAGAGTAGGACATGCTGTTAAATTAAAACCAACATTAAAAGAATTAGATTTAATAATCACAAGAGCTGAATATGGTTCAGGGAAAAGAGCTGGGCTTTTTACAAGTTATTATGTAGCAATAAAAGATAGAAACAATTTAAAAGAAATTGGAAAAGTAAGTTCAGGATTAAAAGAAAAAGAAGAAGAAGGTTTAACATTTGAATATATCACTAATTTGTTAAAAGATAAAATTATAAAAGAAGAAGGAAATGTTATAACATTAACTCCGGAAGTTATTTTAGAAATAAAATATGAAGAAATTCAAAAATCAGATAATTATGATTCAGGCTTTGCGTTAAGATTCCCAAGAATAATAAGACTTAGACCAGATAAAGATGAAAACGAAATAAGCACAATAGAAGAAATAAAAAAAATATACGAAAAACAAAGGGGACGAAATGGACACGTTAATTAAATGGAATATTAAATACAAAAATTATTTAAAATTTGAAGATGTTTACAAATATATTCATGGATGGCTTAAAGACGAAGAATATGAATCAATGGATGGTATGAAAGAAAATTATGAAGTAAATTATTTAGAAAAAAGAAATATGGAAGGTCAAAAAGAATTTAAAATATATTGGAGAGCAAAAAAAGATGATACAAATGCTGAATGGTTTATTAAAATTTACATGATTGCAAAACAAACAAAAGAAATTAAACAAATAAAAAATAATCAACAAGAAATAATTCCTTTCTTTGAAACTGAGATAAAAATAATAATTGAAAATGAACAAAAAAAGATTGAAGTACAAAATCAATATTTAAAATTCTTTGAAAAATCCTATAAAAAAGATTTAGAAAAACCATATGATGAAGAAAAAGATAAATATAAAGATAAATGGAGTGCTTTTTTAAAAGATTTAAAAGCAAAAATGGATGA
>JAQUVJ010000008.1 GCA_028693395.1 Candidatus Nanoarchaeia archaeon
TTTTTAATTTTTTTTATTTAATTTTAATTTTTTTTGTTTAATTTTTATTTTTTTTAATCATTATTATACTCTAGTTTTTTTTTCTTTTTTTTAATATCTTTTTTTAAAACAAATAGAATATATTATTTTATTATTTTGTTTTTAATTCTTTTTCTTTTATTATTATTACTATAATTATTATAATTATCATTATTTAAAATAATTAAAATAATTGTAAGAAAAAGTAAAATTATATAAAGAAAAAATAAGAAAAAAAATATTTATTCGTCTTCATCAAGACTTTGAGAATTAACAATTTCTTTAAAATTTAAAGCAGATTTTTCAATACTATCAACGACTTCGTTTATAATCTTTTTAACATCTTTGTCTTTTTTTGCTTGAACAATAAATTCAATAAAATCTTCACTAGGATGCTCTCTTCTGTATGTAGCAAAATCAATATCCTTAGAATTATTTAATTCTTCTCTTAATATGTTTCCAAAAGTATGAGTTTCTCCTATTAAATTAAATTTGATATAATCTTTTTTTTCTTCTAAAACTTTAATTTCCATGTTTTTCACCATAATTATTTACAATTTTATTCCAAAAAATCTAACATTATTTTCTCCATAAAAAAAACATAATCAGTATAACTATTCATGTTGAATAAATATCCAGTATTTAAGTTTTCGTAAAATGAAGAATTATCATTTAAATCAAAAACAAAATCTATTGATTCATTGTCTAATATTTTTCCTATACTACAATTTTCTATATAACAACCTAAATTGATTGTGTAACCTAGCATTGATAAATAATTTACAAATTCTTGATTGTAATCAATATTTATTGAATCATCTGTAAAACCAATATTGATATCTTTTTTGTCCCATATAGATTTAGCAAAATTTTCACTTATATTTTTATCTTCAGTAAAATTTATTATATCACTTGGAGAATGTAAAAAAGTTATACTTGTTCCTTTTACTAAACTCATTTTCCAAAGTCCTGTTCCTGTATTTACAAATTTAAAATTATTGTATTTTTCTTCTTCAATTTTTGTATCGTTGTATAGTATAACACTAAACATACTTAATATAAATATTGCACTTATTATTATTGTCATAATGTTTTGTTTTTTTTTTAGTTCCATTATTTATCACATCTAATTAAGTTTTTATCTTAAATTTAAGTTAGTTAATTATTTTAATTAAAGTTTTTAATCTTTATTATTTGAGTTTGCCGGGATTCGAACCCGAGTCTATCGGTCCGAAGCCGACTGCACTATCCAAGCTATGCTACAAACCCATCTTTAAATATTTTTTCTTTCTTTTTAAATCTTTTGTATTATATTTAATATTAACTTATTTATAATATAATATTTTAATGTAACTTCTTTTTTTCTATTTTATTGATTATGATTTTAAGTAGTGATAAGATTTATAATATATATTCTTTTTTTATGATTTATTGGGCCTATAGCATAGTTTGGATAATGCGACAGCCTCCTAAGGTCAATGAAGAACCCCAGAGTATTACCATTATGGTATAAAAATAAAATCTGAAGACCGATGAAAGCTGTAGATCGTGAGTTCAAGTCTCACTAGGCTCGTTATTATTTAATTGTTAATGTTTTTAATTAATTTTAGAATATTATTTTTTATTTATTTATTTTTATTTATTTTTATTTATTTATTTATTTATTTTTATTTATTTATTTATTTATTTTTATTTATTTTTATTTATTTATTTATTTTTATTTATTTATTTTTATATTTTATTGATATTAATTATTCTTATTTTGTTATATATTTATTTCTTAATCATATCTTTTTTAATAATAAATATTATTAAGTAACTTATAGATTAAAAGAAATATTTATAAAGTAAATATTATCAGAATATTTATAATGAATTATAAAAGATTAAATAACTTTTATTTTAACAAAAAAAGAAATTTTATTATATTTCTTTCATTACTATTAGTAATATTTTTAAATATAAATTCTGTTTTAGCTGCATTTTCTATAGTTTCAAATAGTGAAATAGGACAAAAAACTCAAATTAATATTAACGTAGATTCTGTTTCAGAAATTACTCCAAATATTTATATTATGTTTGAAGCAAATGGAAAAACAGCAACATCTCAATTAAAATCTCTTTGTACTAATATACCTTGTTCTTTTATATTTGAGCAAATTCATGGGTATAATAATATAAATGGAAATGGTGAAATAAAAATAAAAACAGGCTCTGGAAATTTAAAAGCAGAAAAATCTGTTATCTTTGATACTATACCATTTTTTGTAGGTTATGATTTTAAATATACTTATTTAATTGAAAATAATAAATTAGTTTTAAATTTCGAATTAAATAATAATGATTATAAAGAATATAGATTGTTAACAAATATTCAAAATAGTGTAACTGTAACAAAAGAAGGTTCAATTAAAAATATAGAATCAGTGTCTTTGCCAAGTGCTAATAATTTAAAAGTAACTTTTACACCATCTGAAACATTATCGTTTTTAAACAATATTAACAATTTTAACTTTCAATTTAAAGACAAAATGGATAATATGATTGAAAAAGAAGTTATTGTAGATTTATTTAATGATTTGAATATTATTGATAGTATATCTGATAAAAAATTATCAATATATAATAATAAATTTGATTTTAGAATAAATTCTCCAACAAAAAATATTGATTCTGTTAATCTTTTAATGCCTGAATGTGGAGCAGCAATAGGAGAAAAAGATATAAACAATATTGATACAGACAATTATAAAGTAGAATTTGAATTTAATTTATCTCAATCAATAAAAGATCGTGAGAATTGTCCTTATAGTTTGATTGTTAGTAGTAGTGGACAACAATTTATTTTAGAAACAGAAAATTTAGACATTGATAAAACTCACCCAACTATTAGTGTTATTTTAGATAAATTTGAAGGTGAAAATAATCTTTCAAAAGTAGAGATTTTATTTGGAAGTCAATTAGAAAATAACAAATTATTTTTTCAATTCAATATTTCTTCAGATAAAGATATTCATAGTTATAGTTTTAATAGTAAATGTTTAAACTTTGAAAGTTATTCAATTCAAGATAAAAAACTTTATTTAAATGTTTCATTAAATGATACATATTTTCAAAAAAAAACAGATGGAACTTTTGATTATTTAGAAAATTATAAAAGTTGTTTTACAAATGTAACAATATTTGATAATTCTTTAAATAATAAATCACAAACATTTGATTTTTTAAGTTTTTATTTTGATAAATTCAATCCAAATTATGATATTAAGCATTTTACAAATGAAAGTGTAACAAAAATTAATCAAGAAATAAAAATAAATATAACATCAACAAATGTAACAAATTCTTTTAAAAAAGTTATTTATAAAAATATATCAGGAAGTGAAGTAGATTTTGATGAATATTTTAGTAATATGAATCTTACATATAACACAATTGTAAATATATCAAATGATGTAAATCATAGTATAATAATTGCAAATGTTACATCAGTGGAAATAAAAAACGAATTAAAAATTGATAAAAGTCTGCCAATAATTAATAATTATGGATTTCAAGGAAGTAAAATTTGTCCTGGAACAACTACATCAAATTTTACAGTTGTATCATCAAGAGCTTTAAAAAATGTAACTTTAAGAATGGGAGATGGATCAGAAAAAGTAATATTTTGTTATGATAAAAAAATATGTAATGGATCTGTAAATATTGTTTCAGTTTTTGATAATATTCACTATAATTTTTCAGTAAATGATGTAAATGATGTTATTTACAATTCATCTCAAATACAATTATCTACAGATAATTTAGCACCCTATATTTTTGAACCAAATAAATTTCATTTCATTTATGATAATATAACATCAATAACAATAAAAGATGATAATGAAATTTCAGAAGATAAAATTAAATTTTCAAACAATAAATTTGTAGTTCAAAATTGTTCATTTGATTTATGGAATAATAAAACAGTTTGTGATATAAATGTAAGTCAATATGTGGCAAGTTTAACTCAAACACCAATAGAATTTAATGCAACAATTTTAGAAATTGAAGATTTATGTGGAAATAAAAATACTACAAAAGTAAATGTAACACTTGTTTATGATATTCAAAAACCTCAAATAACAAATTCAGAAGGTTATGTAATCGAAGAATTTGAATATGAAAATAATATTTTTTTAAGATTTAATAAAACTAAATCAAACTTTTTAATAAAAAATGATAATTTAGAATTTGAAATTTTTATATTAGAAAGTAAAATAGATAATTTAAATGTTACAATTGATTTCTTTAATTTAACAGGAAATGATCAAATAGATTCTTTTAAAGAAGGAGATACAAATAATAAATTAGACTGTACTGAATATAATCAAGGTGATTCATTTAAAGATAATCATAATGGAAGAATTATTATAAGATGTATTGGTAAAAAATCAGGTACTAGTTGGAGTGATGGATTAAACAAAACAATAAATATTACAATAACTGATTTTGCAGGAAATAGAGAAAATAAATTACAAAATTATTCAATAATTGGAACAAGTTCTGTAACAATAGATAATACGAATAATATAAAGAAATCATTTTCTATATTTGAAGAATTACCCGCACAATTATTAAATGTAGCTGCTAATTATCCGTTTTCATTTAGTGTTACATTAGAACCAATTGAAGGTAAAAATTTTAAATTTGATGTTGTTAATTATGTTATTGATAAATGTAATTTTACTTATGGAAGTAATAGTCAAACAAAAACAGAATCAGATCTTACTCCAATTCATAGAATTTATAAAATTGCAAATAGCAATAAAATAAACATAGAAAATACTATTTTTTTGAATTTTACAAATAAATTAAGTGATAGAAGTATAAATAATATTACAATGAATTGTTCTTATACATATAATTATGTTTTTTATGATGATAATGGAAATCCAAATTATAAAACAACTTCTGATTCTTTATATTTTGAAAAAGAAATAAAATTATATGATATGACATTACCTGGAGATGCAATATTAAAAACAATTTATAATGATGTATGTAAGAATCCATTTGCAAAAGTAGAGTCTGGTCTTTATGATATTTATAATGTTGTAGCAATAGGACAAGATATATGTAAGATTAAAGATGATTTTGCAATTATTGTTGAAGGAACATTTGAACCACTTGTTGATATATTAAATGCAGCGAATATAATTGTTTGGGGTTTAAAGATTATTCCAGGTCTTAGTGGTTGGATGGAAGGAGCTGAAAAATTTATAAATAATGTTATTAATGGATTAAATGATGCTAGATCTGCAGCTATTACTTTTGTAAATAATATTTATTCAGATCCTTATGTCCAAGGAGTTTGTAATGCTTTAACATGTGAAAATCAAAAAAATTATAATCTTAATAAAAATTATTTGTCTTGGTGGTTCTTTGGTGAATCAGAAACAGAGTTACCATCAACTGAAGATTCTTTAGCCATGGCTGTGACAAGTATGTGTATTCCTAGTATATATTATCATTATACACAACTGGTAAATCCAGTTTGTAGTTATGGATTATGTATATTAGATGATTTAGAAACAGGAGATGGAAGTTTAGGTTATAATTGTAAAATAGAAAAAGATTATGAATATTGTGTTTATATCGGTAAACAAATAATTTATTCAAGCCCATTATATTCAATTTTTAATTATATTAGTAGTTTAGTTTCAGGAATGTTTGGTTCAGATTTATTTTCATCAATTACTTTTGCTACAAATAATTTTTTAGCTAATGGTCTTTGTGGTGTAATGAATTTGATTCCCGATACTTCTGTAAAAAATTTCATGCAATCTTTTACAGGATGTGCAAGAGTTCATTCAGCAACAGACTATATTTTGTATGATAATGATGATCAAAGAGTTTTTTCAACAATAAAACAAAGTCAAGAATTTATAAATTTAGTAGTATTTTTTGTAGATTTTGATTATGAAAAAGTATTAGATTATATTGGGGAAAAATCTATAGAATATTTAGATAGAATAGGAAATTCTTTTAGTTTGATAAAAAATAGGATTTCGGGTAGTCTTTTTGATGAAGAAATATGGAAAAATCCAGAAGATTTCTTTTATAAAGATTATGGTACGAATAATTGTAAATATTTTTTCCATCAGCATTTTTCAAATTTATCAATATTAGGTATTGAAAAAGAAGATCTCCCAGCAAATAAAAGAGAAGAATATGATAGTTTAACAGTTTGTAAATATTTAGAAGAAGTATATGGTGAAGATGATGAATAAAGATAATATTAATAAAATTAATATAATTAAGAATTTAAAAAATCAATTTAAATTATTTTTTATTGTATTTTTATTATTATCTTTTATTTCATGTGATAACATATTTGAAAATAAAAAAAACAATACTGAGTATGAAGTAGAAAAAAGAATTATTGAATATCCTATTGATGTTGAATTAGAATTAAAGAATAATAATCAAGAATTAAGTTATTTAGATAATTTAAATTTATTTGTTAATTTAAAAAATAATGCAAAGAAAAATTTATTAATTTCTTATCAAATCGGTTATAATTATTTAGAACTAGAAGAAGGAGAAAATAATGGAAAAATTGATTTAGAAGAAAATCAAAAAGAATTTTTTAATTATTATTTTTCAGTTTTACCATTAGATTATAATTTAGAATATATTGATTTAAATTATTATTATTGTTATAATTATGATTACAATTATGATCTTTATATTGAGATGTATGATGATAATGGAAAATTCTTAGAAGATAATTCTGTAAGTAAAAATTTAAATGATATGATTAGTAATGTAATAGTAGATAAAGTTGATGTTAGAAACAGAAATAATCAATATTTTATAGAAATATATTTTAAAAAGAATATAGATTTAAATTCAAAAATTGTAAAAAGTGTTGATTACAAATCATGTTCATACAATTATGATGAAAAAGATATTGTAGAATATTTAGTTAAAATAAATGATCAAGATGTTGCTTGTAATTTTAATATAATTGATGAAGGAAGTTTTTTTAGTTTTTTATATAATGAAAATCCAAAAATAATTTGTGAATATAAAAATGAAAACAAAGTTTCATTAAATTTAGATTTAAATTTGAAATATGGTTATTTAGGAGAAATTAAAAATAGGTTGGGTGTTAAATTTGATTAAAAAAAACAGATTATTATTATTTTTATATGTTTTTATTTTGGGAATTACTTTTATAATTGGAGATGTTTCAATGTTTGTTTTAGCTGAGGAAATTCCAGTTGTAGCAGAAACATCAAAAGTGATAAGCGGTGATTTAAATCAACAAATTGCACAACTTAGTGAAGCAATAGATAGTTTAATAAGTTTTCATGATAATTTTAAATGTCCTAATGAGCAAGAATATGTTGATAAAGTTTTTTGTTTTTCTGATAATCAAGAATTAATTCAAATAAATGATAAGATTTGTTGTCCAAAAGATAAAACGAAAATAGAATGTGACAAATTAGGATTTAAACATGGTTTTGTGTATGAATCAGTTCAAGAAAATAATTGTTATTATGATAAAGTTGTAAACAAAGAAACATTTAGTATATATCTTGAAGAAGGAAATGTTTGTTGTAATACCACACAAACAGTAAAAGAAACAGATGATGGTATATATTATACTTACAATGTTATTTCATCAAGTGTATTAATAATAGAAAATTCAACAGATTCAATCTATATAGACATTAATTTCTATAAAAATGAAGAAAACGAAGAAAATGTTATAAAAATATTTAATTTTACTGATACTTTTAATTCAGGATGTATTTATCAAATAAATAAAACTGATACTGCATTTACAAATTCTTCAAATTGTGAAGAAGATTCATTATTTCATAAAGTAATGAAGAAAGAATATAAAAAAATAATTGAAGAAGTAGAAGCAAAAAATAATTTTTTATTTCGGACTTTTATATCGAAAAATTCAGACATTTTAAGAGCAATTGAAGATATGGATAGATTAGAAAATAATTTTTTTAATAAATTAGATAAAACTCCAAATCTAAATCTAAGCAATGAAACTGAAGTAACTGATGACTTAAATAAAATATATACAAAATTTCAAGAAACATCAGGATATGAGCCAATAAAAACATGTTTTACAAAATATAATATAAAAATGGAAGGGTATGTTAATTTTGTTGTGAAAAATAGTAAATCATTTTTGTTAAGAAATGGTTTAAAAGTAGAATATGATAAAAAAATAAACAAAGACACTTATTGTTTAACGGTAAAAAATGATTTAAAAAGAAGATTAATTAATTATTATGAACTTAAAAGTAGTTCAGAAAAATTTTTGGAAGGTTGGACCAAATGGTTTGATTTACAAGATAATATTGATAGTTTTTGTAAAGAGTGTGATAATAATAATGATAGAAGTGGTTCATGTTTAATTTGTCCAGCTCAACAAACAGAAGCATATTTTGGAAAATTAGTATTAAATTCTTTATTATTACCAACAGTAATTTTAGTTCCAATTATTAAAGCATTTGGAGGAGAAACTTATGAAAATTTATGGGAAGGTTTTAAAGGAACAATAAGTGATTTGGAAGATTTTACAAAAGCAAGTTTACCAATAGAAGCTGATTTTGGATTGTTTTTAGAAATTACTAATCTAAATGACGTTTGGGATTTATCTGAATTTAATTCAGGAGTTACAAGTTCTAATGAGTGTTGGTCAATTTCTTGGACAAATATTCTTGATATAAAAAAATTTATTAGTTCTCTTGGAACTTCTTTTACGTGTCAAATAAAAGATTGGGCAGGATTAGATGAAGATGATGATCCAGTAATGGCATTATTAAAACAAATAGATAAACTTTTCAAAATAGATTCAAGTCAGAAAGGTTTTGAATATCATGGAGAATACATAAAATCAATAGGAAATGTTGATGAATTTGTAAAAAATACTTGTGAAAAAATGTATAAAGAAGGATATACAATGGAAGATGTTTTTGATTTAAAAATTGAAAAGAAAAATCCAGATGGTCAATCTATCTATTTAAACTTTTTAAGTGCTTATAATTTTTCCGTAATGGATTATACAGGAATAAAAAATCATTATTATTTAATGTTCAAAATATTTTTACCTTACAATTTTACTCCAAATATAGCAGAAGAAAATTGTTATATTGGTAATTTTTATAGAAAACAAACATTGGATAACTTTAATAATTTAAGAATAGTATCAGATCAAAGTAATTTAATTTTCTTTGATGATTTTAATAATAAATATAGTATTAGTTTAGGAAGTTATGCAAGTAAATATGATGTCATAAATAAGAATGATGGTTTTTGTTTTAAGAATATATCTGGAAGTGAATATTGTTATCCAAGAGATTTAACATTTGATTATAAAGATTCAAAATTAGTATTTAAGAAAGGTAATGAATTTGAAATTAGTTTATCATCATCATATAAAATTGAAAAAAAAACTATGAGTAATAATAATTTAATATGTATTAAAAATGAAATAGATAATTTTTATACATTTATGGGCCCTGATCAGTTACCATTTGATGAAAATAGAGATGAGTATCATATAGATAATCTAAAAATGTATTTTATTTTTTATAATTCTACAGGAAATGAGGTTTTAAATCCAAAAGGAATAGATTTTAGTAAACCAAATAGACAAGGAAGTGTATTAAATATGTATCCTACTTATTTCAACACATCAATTATGGAAAATGCATTTCATTTTATTAGTGATATATCTTTTACAAGAGTATGTGCGTGGTTTAATTATGATTTGGAATATTTGAATAATGGTATTTATATGCCTTCTCAAATGACTTTAGATACTTTAAAAAGTAATGGAGGAACAAATTATCCTTATTGTATGAATATAATATCATCTCCAATAGAAGGAGCAAATGTAAATGAAGGTGTTGTAACTCAAAGTTCATCATCTAATGAAGATAGTGAGGAAGATGAAGAGTCTGAAAGTTCGTCTACAAATGCAGTTGTTGATTGTTCCACAGATCCAACTCAATGTTATTAAATATTTATGATAAGTAAAATTAAGAAATATAAAATATAAGAGATTAAAATGATAAATAATAAAAAATCACAAATGACAGTTTTTGTAATTGTTGGATTAATAATAATAATTTCAAGTATAATTTTTTTAACATTTAGAGATACAAGTATAGAAACACAAATAAAAACAGAAAATGAAATTATAAAAAGTATTCCAATAGAATTTTTAAATGTTTATTATTCAATAAGAGATTTAGGAAATGATTTTTTAAAAGAAGCATTAAAAACAGTAGCGTCAAATGGTGGAATCTTAGAATGGGAAGCTATAGAAAACAATGCACAATATAGAAAATTTGTATTAGAAAACAATAATAGAAAATATTTAAATTATTATTTTTATGATGATAAAAATTGTCAATTAGAAATATTTTTCCCAGCTTTAAATAAAGAAATAAGAATAACAAATCCTCAAAACATTGCAAATACAGATCCATCAATTTCTATAGATGAACAAATTGAACGTTATTTTGAAACAGAATTTATTAGTTATATTGAAAAAAAGATGAATGGTCTTGGAAAACAAGGATATAAAATTAATATTAAAAGTGATCCTGTTTCAACTGTTTTATTTAAAGATAATTTAACTCAAATGTATTTTAAAATGTTTATAGAAGTTGAATATCAAGATAAAATATTTAATATGAATGAATTTTATGTAGATGTTAAATATGATTTTAAAGGTTTATATTTATCGGCATTAGATTTATTAAATACAAGTATTAACAAAAAACAATTTGAAACATTTTCTTTAGGTTATATGCAATATGAATTATCTGATACTTTTGGTGTTACAAATGAAATTAATGTTGTAATGAAACCTCAGGAAGAAGAAAAAGCAAAAAGATTTTTAAAATTTATAAATGTATTATCAGCTCCAAGATCATTGTCAACAAATTTAGATTTAAGTGCATTAGATGAACAAACAACTCCAAGCAATATAATAACAAGAAAAGTTTTTGAGATTATGAATATTTATACTCAAAACACATATAGTAATTATTATATTTCATTTAGCTTTTTAGAATCCTTAGGAATTAATTTTGATTTAAACAATGGAGCATATGTTTCAATCTCTTCACCATTAAATTTATTTGGAGATTCAAATCCATTTTCAGGACTTTTTGCTTCATTAATGGAATCTTTTAATGTCAATATGAATCAAAATTATTATTCGTTTGATATTCCAATTTTAACAAAAGTTCAAGATTTTAATTATTTAGATTCTGAAATGATTTCATATGAATTTATATTAAAACCAAGAGTAAATAAAAATGGATATTGTAATTCATCAATACAATTAAATTTAAATGATAATCAGCAAGTTATATCAAATGATATATCAAATATATTCTTTGGATATTTATCATCACCATCTAATAGATTGTTAGAATCAAAATCATTTAAAATTAATTTAAAAGATATTTATGGAAATAATATTGATGGTGAAATTTCTACTAATTTTATATGTGGACAAGAAATTTATAATTTCAAATTAAATAGTGGTCATGAATTTAATTTACCAAGTTGTGTAATGGGAGGTGAACTTCAATTCTTAAATTATAGTTATTATATTCCTAAATTAGAAAATGTTGTGGTGTTAGATGATTCTCAAGATGTTGAATATAATTTAACAGCTAATAGAGGATATGAAATGAATTTATTTGTAGAAAATGTAAAAATATATGAGAAAATTAAAAATGTTGCTACATTTGAAAAATATTTATATGATATTGCATCAGAATTTTCTACAACAAAAGATTCAAATTCTTATTGTAAGTATAATGGATACCCTGTAATTTACAAACCTGATACAGAAGTTGGTTCTTCATATTTTATTTCACTTCTTTCATTAAGAGTAGAAGAATATTTAAAAAATCAAAATGTAATAGATCCAGAAAAAATAATGGATGATTTAGATTTCGATAAATTTATGCAAAATTTATCATTTTTTTATATTGATTGTGAATTAGATGAATTTAATGTAAATCAAAATAATTTTAATTATAGTAAAATTTTAAACATAACATATTATTATAATTCAGACTTATATGATAAATTAAATTCAAGATGTCAACTTATAGATTGTAAAAATATAAGTAATTTTAATCAAAATTTGTTAGATTCATTAAATGAAATTTCATATTATGATAATTATATTAACTTACCAAGTAAAATATTAGATATTCAATTTGATTATGCTGATCAGATATTAGAAAAAATTGAAACAGATTATAATTATGAAATTGAAGATTTATGTAATTATGATGTAATAATTCCAAGTATAACTGAAAATCCAATGATTTGTCAATATGATTACATTGATAAAATTAATGATTTAAAGGGAAGTATAGCTGTTGAAGTTAAATCACCAATTTATGAAGATGTAGAAGTAAATCTTATTATGATTCCTGAAGATCAAGATAATATATTAGGTGTAAAACCAAATACAATAGATTTTACATTAAAAGAAAATGAAGGAAAAAATAATTATTCTCAAAGAATAAATATTTCCCATGGAAGTTATAAAGTAACAATTATTACGACATATTTAAAAAATTCAACTATTAAAGAAAAATGTCTTAAAAAACCGAACTTAGGTATGAAAATTTTTAATTTTTTTAGTGGTGGTTCTCTATATTCGGATAATTGTTTAGCAACAACTCAAGAGTTTAATGTAACTAATCCAATACTTGGAATGTCCAATTTTATTTTAACAATTGATGAAAGTTTTAGAGAAAATGATGAAATAGTAATTCCTAATTTCATTAATCATCCAACAGAAGATTTTAATGTTTTTATTGAATCAATGAATGATTTAGGAAACTTTTCAAAAACATATGGAAAGTTATCTGGTCATACTTATATTAGTGAAATAATAGAGTAAATGTTTTTAGAATATTTTTATGTAATTTTATTTTATTACATACATTCTAGTTTTATTATTTTTATTATATTTAGTTATTATTTTTATCGTATTTTTATTATTTTAATTTTAATTTTATTATTTTAATTTTATTTTTATATTAATAATACAAAGAAATAATTTATAAATATAATATTGTAATTTATATATATGATAATTTTTAAATATAATAAAATAATATAATAATTAACATAATAATTAATAAAATAAAAAAAGTGAGAATAATGAAAAAAGAATTTAGTAATTATAGTATAGGAGATAAAATCTTAGTTAAATATAAAGCAAATTTAGAAGATGATATTACAATTGAAAAAGAAGGTTTTTTTATTCCAAGACCAGATTATTATGATGATAATACATTTGTATTCAAATTAAAAAGTGGATATAATATTGGAATAGATATCGAAAAAATTATAGAAATAAAATTAATTGAAAAATATGACAATAATAAAAATAAAATTAATACAAAAGAAGAAAAAACAAAAAATGAAAAAAGAAATGTTAATGAACAATATGATAAGAAAATATGTATAATTGGTTTAGGTGGAACAATTGCTTCAAAAGTAGATTATAGAACAGGAGGAGTTGTTGCTAATTTAAAAAATGAAGATTTGTTTGATCTATTACCTTCATTAAAGAAATACAATGTTGACGTTGATATTGTGATGAATGAGATGAGTGAAAATTTTAATGATGAAATTTATAAAAAAATAGCAAAATCTGTTGAGCAAAAAATTAAAGAAGGATATCAAGGTTTAATATTAATGCATGGAACAGATACATTACATTATACATCATCTATTTTAAATTTTATGTTAAGAAATTTAAAAATTCCAATTATAATTACAGGATCTCAGAGAAGTATTGATAGAGGTTCAAGTGATGCTTTTTTAAATTTAGAGCTATCTTGTAAGGCATTAAATTATATTGATTTTGGAAAAGTAATTGTTGGATTTCATGAAAATGAAAGTGATGATTCAATAATATTAATAAATGGAACAAAAACAAGAAAAATGCATAGTTCCAAAAGAGATGCTTTTAAACCAATTAATGAATTACCAATTGCTAGAATTACAAAAGAAAAAGTTGAATTAATTGATAAAGAGAAATATTATTTTGATAATGAAATAATAAAATCAAAAAAAGAATTACAAGGAGAATTTTTTATTGATGACAAATTATCAAAAAAGGTTGCAATTCTTTATTTTTTTCCAAACATTGATCCAAAAGTAATAGATTCAATGTATGAAATTGGTTATAGAGTTTTTGTTGTAATGGGAACTGGACTTGGTCATGTGGAAAGTAATGATTTCTTAGATAAAATATCAAGTTACAAAGATAAAGCTATATTTTTTATGGCAACTCAAACAATTTATGGAAGAACTAATGAATTTGTTTATAGTAATTTAAGAAAAGCAAGTAAAAGCCTGATTTATTTAGGAGATATGATTGCTGAGACAATATTTTGTAAAGCTAAAGTTTTTTATGAAAAAGATAATTTTTTAGAAAATATGAAAAAAAATTTTTCAGATGAGATTCTTGAAGATGATATTGATAATAATTAATAAAAATAAAAATGGTATCAATAATAATTAAAAATGTTTTTTAAATAAAATAATAATAAAATAATAATAAAATAAAATAATATAATAATAAAAAAAAATAATAAAAATAAATAATAAAAATAAATAATAAAAATAAAAGATAAAAATGAATAAGATAAAATTAATTGAAGATGATAAATTTTTATTAGATTATAAAGATAAAATTATAAATCGAATAAATAATTATAAATCATTAAAAGAAAAATTAATAGGAAATCAAGGGTTTAAATTATCTGATTTTGCAAATGGATATAAATTCTTTGGGTTTAATATTGAAGATGAATTTATTGTTTATAGAGAATGGGCACCAAATGCTTTGCAATTGTTTTTAACTGGTGATTTTAATAATTGGAGTAAAATATCACATCCTCTTGTAAAAAAAGGAGGATATTGGGAAATAAAATTATTAAAAAATGACTATTATGATGTTTTCTTAAAAAATCCAAGAGTTAAAGTTATTGTTTTTACTAAAAATACAGAAAAGAAATATAGAATACCATTGTACATAAATAGAGTTTTTGAAGTTGGAAATAATGATTTTGTTGGAGAAATTTATTTCAACAATTATAAATGGAATGATGATTTCTTTTTTAAAAAAGAAATAAAAAATGAATTTGATAAAGATAATTTAATTATTTATGAAACTCATATAGGAATGGCACAAGAAAAAGAATCTGTGGGTTCTTTTAAAGAATTTAAGGAAATTGTTTTACCTAAAATAAAAGAATTAGGATATAATGCTATTCAAATAATGGGAATAATGGAACATCCTTATTATGGATCTTTTGGATATCAAGTTTCTAATTTTTTTGCAGTATCTTCAAGATTTGGAACAAATGATGATTTAAAAGACTTAATAAATGAAGCACATAAAAATGAAATAAGAGTTTTAATTGACGTTGTTCATTCTCATGCTGTAAAAAATACAGTTGAAGGAATCAATGAATTTGATGGAAGTGATGAACAATTTTTCACAAAAGAAGATCATCCTGCGTGGGATACAAAATTATTCAATTATGCATCTCATGATGTATTACATTTCTTATTATCAAATATAAAATATTGGATAGAAGAATATCATTTTGATGGTTTTAGATTTGATGGAGTAACTTCTATGTTATATAAAAATCATGGTTTAGGTATAGATTTTGATAATTATTCAAAATACTTCGATAATAATTTAAATATAGATGCATTAAATTATTTAACTTTAGCAAATGAATTAATAAAGGAATTGAATCCTTATTCTATATCAATATGTGAAGATATGTCAGGAATGCCTGGAATGTGTTACAAAATAAAAGATGGTGGTTTTGGTTTTGATTATAGACTAAACATGGGATTGCCTGATTTTTTTGAAAAATTACCAGAGAAAAAAGATGAAGATATTAATATGCATGAAATTTGGTATCAATTAATAAATAGAAGAAAAAATGAAAAAAACATTGGTTATGTAGAATCTCATGATCAAGCCTTAGTTGGAGGAAAAACATTAATTTTTAGATTGATGGATAAAGAAATGTATTATCATATGAAAAAAGATGATAAAAATTTAATTGTAGATAGAGGTATGGCTCTTCATAAAATTTATAGACTTTTAGTTATAAGTTTAGGAGGAGAAGGATATTTAAACTTCATGGGAAATGAATTTGGACATCCAGAATGGATAGATTTTCCAAGAGAAGGAAATAATTGGAGTTATAAATATGCACAAAGAAAGTGGTCTTTATCAAAAGATAAAAATTTAAAATATTTTTATTTAAATGAATTTGATAAAGATATGATTAAATTTGTTAAAAATAATAAATTATTAAATCAAATACCAGTTGAAAAATATTTAGACAATCAAAGAAAAATATTAGTATATGAAAAAAAGAATGATAAAGATACTTTTTTATTTTGTTTAAACTTGAATCACAAAGAATCTTTTACTGATTTAAAAATTTTAAATGTCGAAAATGGAAAATATGAAATTGTTTTTAATACTGATAATATTAAATATTTAGGAAATCAAATTATAGATGAAAGTTATATTATAAATGTAGATAAAAATGAAATAATTTTATATTTTCCAGCTAGAACTTTTTATGTTTTAAAGAAAATAAGTTAAAAAACTCTAACAAATAAGAAATAACATAAGATTTATATTTAAAAATAAAATTTTAAATGAAAAACATTTAAATATCGTTGCTATATTCAAAAGAATGATTGTCATTTTAAGAGGTGCTAATTTTGCTATATAAATTAATATTAAAAGACGTAGTTGCAGTAGAACCAAAATATGCAAATACCAATACAAAAGAAGCTGTTTTAGCTTCACTAAAGAAAGAATTTTTAGGTTATAACGATAGAAATTTAGGTTCCATTGTTGAAGTAATAGATGTTTTGGAAGTCGGAGTTGGAAAAATAATGATGGAAGATAGTTCTATTTATTTTGAAGTTACTTTCGAAGCAATTTCATTTAGACCTGATAATCAAGAGATAGTAAAGGGATATGTTAGAGACATTGTTGATTTCGGTGTTTTCTTAAATATTGGAGCAATGGATGGAATGATTCACTTGTCTCAAACAATGGCTGATTTCGTTTCATTTAGTCAAGAAAAAGTTATTGTAGGAAAAGATACAAAACAAACATTAAAAGTAGGAGATATTTGTATTGGAAAAATAATAGCTATAAGTTATAGAGATATAAATAATCCAAAGATAGGTTTAACAATGAGACAACCATATTTAGGTGCTCTTAATTGGTTAAAAACAGATGATGAATTAGTAAAGAGTGAATAAAATGGCAAAAGAAAAAGTTTGTAAAAAATGTAATATATTTGTAGAAGGGGATATGTGTCCATTATGTAAATCTACAAGTTTTACTAATGTTTATAAAGGAGTTATTTTTGTAATTGATAGTCAAAAATCTGAATTTGCAAAAAAATTAGATATTAAATCTAAAGGTTTTTACGCAATTCAGACAAGATAAACTACAGGTGTAGAATATGAAGTTAGTAAACAGTACAAAAAGAGATAATCCTCTTATGAAAAGAGTTCAATATGTAGTAGAACTTGATGCTGAAAAAACACCTTCAAGAAAAGAAACTAGAGAATTTTTATCAAAAGAATTAAAAATTAAAAAAGATACTTTAGTTTTGAGAAAATTAGAAGGAAAATTTGGAAGTAGAAAAGTTTTAGCAACAGTTTACTCTTATGAAAATGAGGAATACATGAATAAAATAGAAGAAAAATACATCATAGAAAGAAATAAAGATGTAGTAGAAGTTAAAGAAGAATAAGTGAAAGAAAATGGCAAAGGGAGCAAAAAGAGAATTATGGAAACTGTATGATAATGGAAAATGTACAAGAAAAGTTTGTCCAAAATGTGGAAACGCTATATTTATGGCTGAACACAAAGATAGATTTACTTGTGGAAAATGCAGTTACACAGAGATGAAAAAGTAAAACTTTTGCAGTATTATAAATTATGAATAACAAATTATGAAATAATGATAATACCTGCGAGCTTTAAGTTTTGCAAGAGTAGGTGAGTATAATGAATAAAGTAGATAACGAATACATGAAATTGTATGGATACAATTTTGAAAGAAAAACAAAAAAATACCAAAGAAAGAACTTCGAATTGGAATCAATAATTTCTAAATTATTAAAAAAAAATGAAGAAACAAAAATGCCAGTATATGCTACATTGGCAAAATTATTGAAATTACCAAGAAGAAATAAGATCCAAGTAAATGTTGGAGATATATGTAAGAATTCTAAAGAAAATGATATGGTTATAGTTCCAGGAAAAGTATTAAGTATGGGAGCTTTAGATCATAAAATAACACTTGTTTGTTATAGTTTTTCAGAATCAGCAAAAGAAAAATTAGATAAAACAAATACAAAAGTTATGTCATTTGAAGATTTTTTAGCTTTACCATCTAGTAAAGTTAAATTTGTAAGAATTTTAAGGTGAATTTAATGATAATTATCGATGCAAAGGACTTAATTGTCGGAAGATTAGGAACAAAAGTAGCAAAACAATTGTTATTAAAAGAAGAAATTGCTATTTTAAATTGTGAAAAAGCTGTTTTCACAGGAAAAAAAGAAGTTGTTTTTAAAAAATATGATGAAGCAAGAAAAAGAGGTGCTCCATTAAAAGGTCCATTTAATTCAAAAAGACCAGATTTCTTTTTAAGAAGAGTTTTTAGAGGAATGTTGCCTTATAAAACAGGAAGAGGAGAAGAAGCATTTGCAAATTTAAAATGTTATGTAGGAATTCCAAAAGAATTTGAAGGAAAAACAATTATAACTTATGATGATATTAACAAAAATAAGAAATCAGTTCCTGTTGTAAGTGTTTTAGAAGTTTGTAAAGCATTAGGCTTTGAGAAAATGTAGGTGTTATTTATGAAAAAATCACAAACTATACACATGTCTGGTAAAAGAAAGACAGCAGTAGCAAGAGCAAATATAACTCAAGGTACAGGAAAATTTTTGATTAATAAAAAAGATGCTAAGGTTTATTTTAGTTCAAAATTATATCAAGATAAAGTTTTAGAACCTTTATACGTTTTAGGAATTGATAATTTCCAAAAATATGATATATCTGTAAATGTAAATGGTGGAGGAATTAATGGACAAACAGAAGCAATAAAAGTTGCTGTTTCAAATGCAATTGCTGAAATATCTCCAGAATATAAAAACACTATTTTAAAATATGATAGATCATTCTTAGTTCCTGATACTAGAGTAAAAGAAACTAATAAACCAAACAGATCAAAAGCAAGAGCAAAAAGACAAAAATCTTACAGGTAGAATCTGTATTTTTATTTTTTTTTGTCTTATTTTTATTTTTTTTTCTTATCTTTTTTTATCTTTTTTTTTATTTTTAATCTATTTTTATTTTTAAGATTATTATTAGATCATTATTAAATGATTATTTGATTTTATAATATTTAATATTTTGACCATTATAATCAATTAAGATTGATTCTCCTTTTAATTTTTCTATGGCATCATCTTTTTGAATAAAAAAACATTTATCTTTTAAATCTCCACAAATTAAATAATTTTTTCCAATATCTTGGATTCTTTTTATTTCTAGAATTTCTAATCCTTTTTTTTCATTATAAAAGTTTAAGAACTGGATTATACATAATATTACAATTACAATAATGATTAAAATGTTATTCATAATTGTTTGTTTAATATCCATATTATTTATATAAGAAACTAATATAAATTAATTATTCATTTTTTTTTCAATTATTTTTTAATAGTTTAAAACAAATAATATGTAATAATATATAATAATAACATTAATAATAAAATACAATAATAAAATATATTTAAATAAAAAGTTGTTTTTTAATATGTGATAATCATGGAAATAGATTTTATACCATATACTTACGAATTTTCAGAATTTGAAAAAAAAGAAATTTTATATTATTTAGATAAAAATCTATTAACATTTTTAAATGAAAATAATTTAAATAAAAAAATTGAATTTATTGGATCAATCCAATATTTAGATTTGGTAAAAGAAATTAATGATTTTTTTAATAAGAATAAAGATTTCATAGTAAGTTCTACAAAATTTGCTTTTGCAAAAGAAAATTCACAAATATTAGGTTGTTCTTATCAAACAAAATTAAAAGAAGATGTAACATATATTGTTGTTGGAGATGGAATATTTCATCCAGGAGCCTTAATTTATAATAACCAAGTAAAAAAAGAAATAGTTTTATTTGATATTTTTAAAAAAGAATTTAATGTTGTTGATTTCTTGAAAGAGTATAATAAATATTTGATAATGATTGATAAAATGAAAACATTATTTTCTAAATCAAGAAATATTGGAATATTTGTTTCAACAAAACCAGGACAATCATATATTGAAAATGCAAAAACATTGAAAAAAAGATTGGAAAATATAGGAAAAAATGTTTATTTATTTATTTCAAATAATATAGATTCAAATGAATTTATGAATTTTAATTATATAGATTTCATTATAAATACTGCATGTCCAAGGATATTTACTGATGATTTTGAAAGGTATGAAAAAATAATAAATTATTTTGAGTTCGTAAATGAGATTTTAAAAGATTATTGATTTTTTAACTTTAATCTTCATTTTATATTTTAGTTTATATTTTATTTTGTATTTTATCTACATTTTTATTTATGATTCTTTTTTTATTTTTCTTTTGAATAATTTTTATTTCTTAATAATTTTTATCTTTTAATTATCTTTATCTTTTAATTATCTTTATTTTTTAGTGTATTTCTTATTTTTTCATTTTTTATGTTTTTTTGTAATTCATGAATCAAATCATTTGTTTCATCTAAGATTTCTTTTATTGTGGAAACTGTTTTTAAAAAAGCATTTTCAAGTGAAATTCCATTTAATTTATACCCTTTTATTATTTTTCCATTCTTAGAATAAGACATTTTTGTTATGATTCTTACTTCAAGCCATCTATTGATGTAATCATAGGAAGTTTGCCTTGTTAAATTTAAGATATCTTTGATTTCATCAATTGTCATTATTGCAAATTCTGGATTTTTTTCTTGTGTTGCTTTTTTTGTTCTTTCATAAAATTCAATAAGTAAGTTATTTATTGGGATTTGTGAATCAATTTTTCTTGGTCCTAAACCTAATCTTTTAATTATAACTTTAGAGATTTCCTCTACTGAGTTATTATGTATTTTTTCATCAGATAATTCTATTGTCATTTTAATTCAATATAGATAAATGTTAAAATGTTTTATAAATTCTATATGTGAATGTCTTTTGTCCAATGATGTTTTATTTTTATTTCTTTTTTATTTTTTAATTTTTTTTCTTTATTTCTTTTTTTCTTTATTTCTTTTTTTATTATTTCATTTTTATTATTTATTATTTCATTTTCATTATTTATATTATTTTTAGATTTTATTTATATTATTAAATATAAGGAATCTTATATTATCGTAACTAATATGTATAAACATATATTTATAAAAACATATTATTAAATAAATTTAGTATTTATTAAATTTTAAAATAATTAATTTAATTAAGATAATCGATTAATTAAATATTAATTAGTTAGTTGATTTAATTTAAATAAATTTGATTTAATAACATTATTATGATTTAAACAAGTTGATTTTATGAATGAAAATAAAAAAAAGATTGTAGTTTTTAGTTTTTTTACTTTTATTTTTTTAGTATTGGTTTTAAATTCTCAATTAATATTATCTCAAAGTGATGTAAATGATTTATTAATTTTTGAAACTAATAATGTTACATATGGATTTAACACATCTCATATAATGTTTTCAGATGGTTTAAATTATGAATCTTTAGGAAATATGGGAAATACATCATGGGTTTTTGATAAAATTGAGTCAAATCAAATATTGAATGCTGAATTATTTTTTAATGAATATGGTATTTATTTAAATAATAGTCACATGATTGTTTATAGAAATACTTCTAATAATAATTATTATAATGCAACTTTATTTAATATGAATAATTATGTGATAGATACAGGTTATATCGGAGAAAATGTTAGTATTTATATTAAAGATTTAGCAAATAATGTTATTCAAAAAAATAATCAAACTATAAAAACATTAAATGGTTTAAATTATTTAATTGTAGATTTAAGTTCATTATATGATGGAATAATCGAAATAGAAGTTTTTAATACTTCGTTCTATTGGGTTGTAGATACAATTGTTAAATCAAGTTTTTATAACACATCATTTAAACCAAATTTTTTTTACATTAACTTAAGTAAAGGAAATTTTTATCATGAAATCAACTTAAAAAATAATAGTGGAAAAAATCAAGAATTTATAATGTTTTATAATCAAGGAAAGAAATATTATGAATTAGTAGAAAATAAATCTTTAAGTTTTTATAATATATTTTCAATAAATAATGATAATTCAGTTGTTTTAATGACAAATGAAGTCGGTTTTAATAACTTTTATATGTATAAATATATTGACTTAACTGAATTAATATCTGATAGAATTTTTAATGGTGCTATTAATCAAAATATTGTTTTAGATAATAATCAACCATTTATTTATTATTTACCTGATGGAAACCATAAAGTCTTTTTATGTAGAGAACCTAATCCATATGGTTTAAAAAATTGTACAATAAATGATTTTTCAAATACTTTTTTATATAATCATAATTCAGAATATCCTTACCTTTTTGTTGGTCTAAACATAACAAATAAATTAAATCATACTTATTTTAATTTCACTTTAGATAATTCAAGTTTATATAATATAAGAAATGTTTCAGATGAAGATGGAGTTTATAATGGTTCTATATATCATTTAAGATTTAGTATAGAATTAGAACCAGGAAATTACACATTATTTATTAATGATACATTGATTAATCTACTTTCTGAATATAGAAAATTTAATACGTCTTTATTTATAAATAATAAATTAAATAGAACTATTAATGATGACATGAACTTATCAAATCCAGAATATCATCATTATGATTTTGAATTATTGGTAAAAAGCAATGTTTCCTTATTAGATTCAAGAATTGATGCAAATCTTAGTCATGATATTATCTTGTCAAGATATTATAAAATGGATGATTTTTCAAGAAATATTCCTATAGATTTAGAAATAAGAGGAACAAATTTTTATTATAGTGTTTGTAATTATTCTCAAAGAAACGATAGTAATACCAAATGTGATTATTATTTAAGTGACACTAAAGAAGATGAAAAAATGTTTTCTTTTGATGATCCATATATATTTATTGATTATGATATTACAAATCTTAGAACATATAAAATTTTTAATTTTTCAAATTCAAATGAATTTAATTTTACTTTTGTTTTAACAGGAAATGATTTAAAAGGTTCATCACATTTTATAGAATATGATGTTTCAAATACGTTTTATCATGTTAAAACTGCACCTAGTGCATTTTATGATATGACAATGGATTGGAGTTCTTTTAAAACAAATAGGCCAGATAAGAATTGTAATATAGGTTATAATATTGATCCGTATACAGGCATTTATTTAACATCTTTGGGAACTAAAGTATTCACAAATCAAAAAGATAATATTACAATTAGTGGATTATCTTTTTATAATAATTACTTACTTTTTAGAAAATGTTATGATGGAGAATGGATTCCACTTTATCCAAAATTTAATTTTTTAAATGAAAAAGAATATGATGAAATTAGAGTAGTAAATGAAGAAAATCAATGTGGTATTTTACAAGATGATAAAGATTATTATTTAGATGAAAATGATTTTAAAGAATATTTTACATTAATGGATCAAAATGGAATTATAAGCAATAACAAAATAATTAAAAATTCATCATTTGTTAATTATCATCAATGTTATAATGGAGAATGGATATCAAGTACATATCAAAATTTTAATTCACTACTAAAAATCGCAGATGTTTCAAATTGGAATAATTTTTCCATATATTGTGATTGGACAAGTAATCTTGATTTAATAGGAGATTTTTTAGATTATTCAAAATATCCTCAAGGATGTGTTCTTAAAAATTTAAAAAATAATGAGATAGTATTAAGTTTGTTATCAAATGAGAAAGATAATAATGGATTTGAAATTAATAATTTAAATGATATTATCTCACAAAATAATTTAGATTTTTCTATAGGTATAACAGATCAAATTGCAAATAATTTTAATCTTGTTTTATCAGATTCAAAAGATTTTTTATTAATTTATAATAAGAGTAATGATAATTTTAATAATATTAAAGATGAATTTGGAACAATTCAAACATCAAATTTATTTACAAAAATAATTGTTTTCTTTAAAGAAATTTTTAATAAGATTTTAGGAATTAAAAAACCTGAAGGATTTGACTTGCAACCAAGAGATTATCATGCAATTTTTTATGTAGTAAATGGTGAAAAAGAGATTTATTCCTATGCATATGTAAATAAGAAACCATTTAACACTACAAGTAATAATATTTATTCAAAGCATATAAATTATACAATCGCATTAGGATTTAAAGGATTTAGCGAAAGTGATATAATTTATTACAACAGATCTTTGAAAGAATATACAAGAATGATTTTATATCCAGAAATAGATAAATTGATTTATAATGTTTCATTAGGAGGATATAATAGTAATATGACATTTATAAATGAAGGTTTTAATTTAAATGAATATTTGAGATTTTATAATGATTATATACCTTCATTAAGAATTGAATAGAAAATCTTATATAATTTAAAATAAACAAGTAGGGTATCTATGGACAAATTTAATGAATTATTAGGAGAAAATAAACAATTAATTGAATTGTTTGAAGAATTTAAACATGATAAATTACTTGATAAAACAGATTTAGAAATAGAAATTAGAAAATTAGATTATATTAAAAAAAAGATACTTATGAATAATTACAAAATGAATAATATTCTAAACATAGTAAAAAAAGGTGTAGAAAATGATAAAGATTGATAAAGATATGTGTATTGGATGCGGAGCATGTGCTGCATCTTGTCCAGAATATTTTGATATGGACGAAGACGGAAAAGCAAAGTTATTAAAAGAAGTAGTTAGTGTAACAGAATGTGTTCAAGACGCAATTGATGCATGTCCTGTTGGTGCTATTACAAAAGAATAGATTTACTATTCTTTTATTTTTTTAGTTTTATTCTTTTTTAGTTTTATTCTTTTTTAGTTTTATTCTTTTTTTATTTCTGATATTTTTGTTTCTTATATTTTTATCTAATATGTATTAATATTTTTTTGATGATCTAATATTTTTTTACTAAATTTTCATTTCTTCTCATTTCTTATCAATTCTTTTTAATTCTTTTTATTTCTTTTCATTTTTTTATGTTTTTTTATATTTTTTTAATATTTTGTAAATTAAAAATTAATAAGAATTAATGAGAATTAATATAAAATAAATAAAAGAGAGTATAAAAAATAGTATAAAAAATAGTATAAAAAATAATATATAATAATATTAAAATAATAAGTTTTTTAAAATAGTTCATATTTCTTAGTATGAGAGTGATTTAAATGATTGTAAAAAGATTGAATTTAGTAGGTTTTAATGCAAAAAAAACAAGCGAAATAAAACCAACAAAGATAAATAATGAAATGAAAATAAAGAGTATTGAAAAAGCAGATGAAGAAGTTAAATTTCAATTAACATTTTCGGTTGTTTATGAAGATTTGGCTAATTTATCTTTAGAGTATGAAGCTTTTTGTGATGTAGAAAATGCAGATCAATTAATTAAAGATTTTAAAGAAAGCAAAAATTTAAAGAGTGAAGATTTTGGAGAATTACTTAATATAGTATTAAAAAATGGAATGTTAGAAGCATTTGTATTAGGTAAAGAACTAAGATTATACCCACCATTCAAATTACCAGGTGTAAAAATATAATGTGTGGAATTTTTTTTTTTAATTTAAAAAAAGATTTTAAAATAAAAGATAAAGAAAATGGATTTAATTTTAATTTAAATCCTATTTTTAATATCTTAAAAAAAAGAGGACCTAATTCTCAAAACTTTTTAAAATTGAGTTCTTTTGATGAGTATGTTTTATCAAATAATTTTTTGATTTTAGATAATAATGATGGTAATAAAAATAATAAAGAAATTATTAAAATAAATAAGATAAAAAAAAATAGTAAAGTTTCTTTAAATAAAGGAGATATTTTATTTTCACATTCGTTATTAAGTTTTGATAATTTTATTAAAATGCCAATAATAGATAGAGATTCTATTTTTATTTCAAATCATGAAATTTATGATTATGATAATAATAAATATAAAAATGATTCTTTTTTCTTAAAAGATAAATTAAAAGATGAATTAAATTTTTATGAAAAAAGTTATTATGATGTTAATGAAATTAATAATGATAATGAAATAAATACAAATAAATTAAACAATGAAAAAATAAAATGGAACGATCTAAAAGGAATGTATGCATCAATGATTTATAATTATAAATCAAAAAAAATGCTTGTAAAATTAGATCCTTATTCAATCAAATCTTTATATTATTATAACGATGAAAATTTTTTTATTATATCTTCAGAAAAAAAAATGATTTATTTTGCTTTGAATGATTTTTTATTAAACAATAATATTTCTATATCTATTAATGATGATATTAACATTAATAACAATATTAATAACAATATCAATAATAACATTAATATAAATAACAATAAAAATTCTAACAACAATTCTAACAACAATTCTAATAAAAATAGTATTAATACTAAAAATAAAAAAAGATTTTTAGATTTTGTTTCATTTGAAAATAAAATAAAAAAAATAAATTCAAATACAGATTTAATTTACGATTTTAAAAATGAAGAAGTAAGAATTATCAAAAATGAATTTATAAATTTAAATAAAATAGATTATTCTTTGTTTAACGAAATAATGGACATTAAAGAAGTTGATAAAATTAAAAATATTGATGAAAAGATAATTGTAAAGTCTATAGAATTATTTAAAGAATCATTGAAAAGAACAATAAAAAATAGGAAAAAAAATGAAAAAATAGGAATTTTATTTTCTGGAGGAATTGATTCTGCAATTATTGCATATGGACTTAGGGATATGATTTTAAAAGAAGAAATCGATTTAAAAAAAGTCAAATTATATGGATCAGTTTTAAAAGATAATCTTTTATCAGAACCTAAAGATCTGTTTTTTCAAAGAGAATTTGCAAAAAAATATAATATGAAAATTAAAATTGAAGAAATAGATCTAAAACAATTAGAAAAAGATTTACCTGAAATAATAAAAATAATTGAATCAAATGATCCAATAAAAATATCTATTGCAATTGCATTTTATTATTCATTGAAAAGAGCAAAGAAGGATAAAATTAGAATCTGTTTATCAGGTCTTGGTTCTGAAGAAATTTTTGCAGGATATAATAGACATTTGGAAATCTTAAATGAGATACCTTTAACAAATTTCTTTAATAAATATCCTAAAGAGGATGTTATTAATAAAGAATGTATAAATGGATTAATGGATTTATCAACAAGAGATTTGTATAGAGATGATTTAGTTTCTATGAATTTTGGAATTGAAGTAAGATTTCCTTTTTTAGAGCAAGATTTAGTTAATTATATAATGAGTTTACCATCTTATTATAAAATAAATAAGGAGATAAAAAAGATATTATTAAGAAAATTTTCTTGTTCTATGGGAATTGATAAAATGTTTTATGATAGAAAAAAGATTGCTGCTCAATATGGATCTAATTATGATAAAGCTCTTAGAAGAATTGCAAGAGAAAATGGATTTCATACACGAAGAGAGTATCTTGAGAATATTTCTAATAAAATTAATTATTGATTTTATCGTAATTTTATATTATTTTACTTTATTTTAATTTTATCTTATTATTTTGTTTTATCTTTATTTAATTTTATTCTATTTTAATTTATTATTAATATTGTTATTGTTATTATTATTATTATTATTATTATTTTATTTTATTTTATTTTGTTAATAATATTCATAAATTTTATATTTTAATAAAGGATTTTTTATCGAATAAATAAACAAAATTTATATATTATTAAGTAAAGTAAAATGTTGGTGATTTAATAATGATCGTTTGGATAATTGTAATAATATTAGCTGTTTTAATATTATCAATAATTGGAGTATACAACTCCTTAATAACAAGAAGAAATGAAGCAAAGAATTCATGGGCACAAATCGATGTTCAACTTAAAAGAAGAAATGATTTAATTCCTAATTTAGTAGAAACAGTTAAAGGTTATGCAAAACATGAAAAAGAAGTTTTAGAGAATGTAACACAAGCAAGAAATATGATGGTTGATGCAAGATCACATAATAATCCAAAAGAAATTTCAGAAGCATCAAATTCTTTAAGTGGAGCTTTAAAATCTTTATTTGCAGTATCTGAAAATTATCCAGATTTAAAAGCAAATCAAAATTTTTTAATGTTACAAGAAGAACTTGCAGGAACTGAAAACAAAATATCTTATGCAAGACAACATTACAATGATATGGTAATGATGTTGAATAATAAGATTGAAATGTTTCCATCAAATATGATTGCAGGAATGTTTAATTTTGCAAAGATGGATTTATTTGAAACATCAGAAAAGGAAAGAGAAAACGTTAAAGTTTCTTTTTAATTTTTTTTGTTTTTAATTTTTAATTTATATTTTTTTTGTTTATATTTTTTTAGATTTTTGATTTCATATTTTTATAATAAACATAATTTTTGTTTATTTTTATTTTTTAAATTTTATTTATAGAGGATAATTATGATAAGTGCATTTGATCAGGTTAAAAATAATCGTTATAGAACATATCTATTGTTTTTTTTGTTTGTATTAATAATAACACCTTTGTTTTTATTGGTAGGATATTTTTTAGATAGTTTTTTTTTAGGTTTAATTTTTGCTACTATGTTTTTTGCAATATATATTCCATATGTGTTAAATAGTGGATATAAAACAATTTTAATAGGATTAGGTGCAAAAGAAGTAAAAAAAGCAGATTATCCACATTTATTTCATACTGTTGAAGGATTATCTATTTCTGCAGGATTAAAAACAATTCCAAAGTGTTATGTTATTCAAGATAAAGCAATGAATGCTTTTGCAACAGGAAAAAACAAGGATGATAGTATTATTTGTGTAACAACTGGACTTTTAGATGTATTAAATAGAGAAGAGGTTGAGGGAGTTGTTGCTCATGAAATGAGTCATATTTTAAATGAAGATATGAAAGTTATGACAATTGCTACTATGACAGTTGGAGTTGTTGCTTTAATTTCTGAATTTATTTTAAGATTTTCAATTTTTGGAAATTCATCAAATAGATCTAATGATAATAACAATGGAAATGCTCAAATTATTATTTTAGTTGTTGGATTAATTTTTGCAATACTTGCTCCGATATGTGCAGAATTGACAAAATTAGCTATAAGTAGAAAAAGAGAATATATGGCAGATAGTAGTGCTGTGATATTAACTAGAAATCCTAATGGTTTAAGTAGTGCTTTAAAAAAAATAAGTGGGAATTGTGCTGTAAAAACTGCAACAGGTTCTACTTCACATTTATTTATATCAGATCCTGCAAAAGCAAATTTTATGCAAAGAATGTTTTCTACACATCCACCAATTGAAAAAAGAATTGAATTGTTAAATAAAATGTAATTTATTTATTTTATTATTTATTTTATTATTAATATTTTTTTTAATATTGTTTTATATTTTTATTTTCTTTTAATTCACAAAATAATGACAAAAAATATAGATACATTTATAAAACATAATTTACTCCAAGAAGTAGATTAGTGACTATTTAATGATATGTCATCTATTGGTTAAACTTCGAAAAGATGTTTTTAGATAAGTTAAATCTCTCTAAATCATCAGTATGGAGTTTTAGAAGCCATCGCGATTGAAATTAAATTAATTGTTAGATAGATTAATGTTTAGATTTTTCAATGTTATTTGAATTATTTAAAAAAGCTAATTGATAAATGTATAATAAAATATAATAATATATTAAATAAAAGAGGTTATGAAATATGGCAACGTTAAGATCGCCAAGACATGGTAGCATGCAATTTTGGCCTAGGGTAAGAGCACAAAAGGCTGTCCCTAGAATTAGAAGTTGGAATTATACCCAAAACTATAGTGGATTACTAGGTTTTGCAGGTTATAAAGTAGGAATGACTCACGTAGTTTATGAAGAAGATAGAAAAAATAGTCCTAATAAGGGTGTAGATGTAGCTGTTCCAGTAACAGTTGTAGAATGTTCTCCTTTAAAGATTTATTCTGTTAGATTATATACAAAAACATATGTTGGTTATCAATTAGTAAAAGAATTTGTTGTTTCTAAAGAAAAAGAACTGTCAAGAGCTACAAGAGTTCCTAAAAAAGTTGATTTAGAAGCTGTTAAAAAAGAATTATCAGGATTAAATTTAGGAGAATATGCAGACATTAGAGTTTTAATGTATACAGTTCCTAAAGAATTAAATTTAAAGAAAACACCAGATTTGTTTGAAACAGGTATTGGAGGTTCTATGAGTGATAAATTAAATTTTGTTTTAGAAAATTTAACAAAACCAATTAGAATTCAAGATGTATTTAAAGAATTTGATATGACAGACGTTGCTTCTGTTACTAAAGGAAAAGGATTCCAAGGTCCAATTAAAAGATATGGAATGAAAATTAGAGATAGTAAATCAGAAAAAACAAAAAGAGGACCAGGTTCTTTATCTGCAGGTTGGAGACACCAAGTTGTAAGTATGTACAGAGTTGGACATGCGGGACAAATGGGATACCATACAAGAAATGAATTAAATAAATTAATAGTAAAGATTTCAGATAAAGTAGATGAAATTAATCCAAAAGGAGGTTTCTTAGATTATGGATTTGTAAATAGTGATTATGTCTTAATCAAAGGATCTGTTGGAGGAGCAAGAAAGAGATTGGTTAGATTATTAAGACCAAAAAGAGTAAGTAAGAATATACATCAATTTAAAATAAAATATGTAAGCTTAGATTCTAAGCAATGAACGTGATGATGTAATCCCCGTCTGATTAATGATGAAAAATAATAAACTGAGGTAATTTAAAATGAAGGTTAAAATAATGGAAATTGATGGAACATTAACTAATGACATCGAGATTTCTGAAAATTTTCTAGCTCCATTTAGACCAGATGTAATTAAAAAAGCATTTTTGGTTTTTATGAGTTGGACAAGACAGCCATACGGTTCAGATCCAAAAGCAGGTATGAAAAGTAGTGCTCAGTTGTCTAGAAGAAGAAAATCTTACAGAGGTTCTTATGGACATGGTATATCAAGAGTTCCTAGAAAGATAATGATGAGAAGTGGAATGAGAATGTTTTGGGTAGGAGCATTTGCTGCTGGTACAGTCGGTGGTAGAGAACCTCATCATCCAAAAGCTGAAAAAATTTGGTATAAAAATATTAATAAAAAAGAGTATGCACTTGCAATAAGATCAGCAATTGCTGCTGGATTAAATAAAGATATTATCAAAATTAGAGGTCACGAAGTTCCTGATACTTTCCCATTTGTATTAAGTAGTAAATTTGATAATTTAAGCACTGCAAAAGAAGTAGAAAATGCTTTAGTTAAAATTGGATTTGCAAATGATTTAGAAAGAGCTCAAGTAAAAAAGATAAGAGCAGGTATGGGAAAAAATAGAGGAAGACCATATAAGAAAAGAAAGTCTGTTTTAATTATAACTGGTAATGAAGATTCCAAATTATTTTATTCAGGAAATAACATCCCAGGTGTTGAAATAGTACATGCAAGCGATTTAGAAATTGCAGATTTAGCTCCAGGTAACATGGCTGGAAGACCAATTTTATTTGTAGAGTCTGCGCTTAAGAATTTAGAGTAGGTGTGTAATATGAGTAGCATAATAAAATATCCTTTAATTAATGAAAAAACTCTTAAATTATTAAGAGAAGATAATACATTAGTTTTTGTTGTTGATAGAAGATTTAGTAAATTAGCAATAAGAAGTGCATTAGAGGAGTTATATGAATTAAAAATCGCTAATATTAATACATTGGTCGATGTTAGAGGAAATAAAAAAGCGTTTGTTAGATTAACAGATGAGCAAATCGCATTGGAAATTGCGACAAATTTAGGATTAATGTAAGTGGTTTAAATGGGTAAAAGAATAGTAACTCAAAGAAGAGGAAGTGGAAATCCTCGTTATACTGTAAATTCACATAAATTTTTAGGAAAAGTTTCCTTTGTTCCTTTAGATTATGAAGGAGAGGGAACTGTAATAGAAATAACAAGAGATCCTTTACATAAAGCACCATTAATGTTTGTTGATTTCACAGAATATGTGATGTTAATGGTTGCTCCTGAAGGAGTAAATGTAGGTTCTGTTATTTATGTTGGAAAAGAAAAAGTAGAAGAAGTTCAAAAAGGAAGTATTATGCCTTTAGGAAAAATGCCATCTGGTACAATGATTTCAAACATTGAATTAGTACCAGGTGATGGTGGAAAATTAGTTAGAACTCCAGGAAATGCAGCAAAAATAATGTCTACATCTGGAAATAAAGTAATAATTCAATTACCATCAAAAAAGACTAAAGAAATTAATGAAAATTGTAGAGCTATGGTTGGAATCATTGCAGGTTCTGGTGCTAGTGAAAAACCAATGTTGAAAGCAGGTAATAATTTTTACAAAATGCATGCTGTTGGTCATTTATATCCACACACTTCAGGTACAGCGATGAGTGCAGTTGATCATCCTTTTGGTAACAAGAGAACATCTAGAAAAGCAAGAAATAAGCCAATATCTAGAAACGCACCACCAGGAAGAAAAGTTGGTTCAATAGCTGCAAGAAGAACAGGTAAAAAGAGGTAGATGTTCATGGCAAAAATTGTATATTTTTATGGAAAAACAGAAGAAGAAGTTAAAAACATGTCATTAGATGAATTCAAAGCTTTTTTGTCTCCTGGAGAAAGAAGACATTTAGCTAGAGGAATGACTGAGGCTGAAAAAGCTGTTTACAAACATTTAGAGAAAGGAAGTAAAAAAATCAAAACTCACGCAAGAACTTTGGTTTTAGAGCCAAGATTACTTGGAAAAGTAATCTCTGTTTATAATGGAAAAGATTTTGTAGATGTTGAAATTACTTTAGAAAGATTAGGTCATAGAATTGGAGAATTCGCACCATCAACTAAAAAAGTTCAACATTCATCAGCAGGTGTAGGAGCTTCAAAATCAAGCAAGAATCAAGGAAGAAAATAAGGTGAATTAAATGAAATACGGATATTCAGTAGAAACTAAAGAAAATCTTGCTTATGCACATGTACAAAATGAAAATGCTTCATTTAAACAATCAGTAATGATATCAAAGTTTATAAGAGGAAGAGATGTTAATGTTGCAATTGAAGATTTAGAAAAAGTTGCAAAATTAGAAAAGGCAATTCCTTTTACTAGATATAAAACTCATGTAGCTCATAAAAGTGGAATGGCAGCAGGAAGATATCCTGTTAAATGTTCCGAAGCTTTTATAAGATTGTTAAAAAGTGCAAAAAACAATGCAAAAGTTAAAAACTTGGGAGAAAATTTAGTAATAATGCACGTTTGTGCAAAAAAAGGAGCTTCAATTAAGAGATATGGAAGACACAGAGGAAGAGAAACTAAAAGTGTTCATATCGAAGTGGCTTTAATGCCATATACAAAGGCTGATAAAAAATGATTGAAAGAAAATTCATTGATGATAAAAAGAAGGAATTCGAAATATCAAAATTCATTGAAAAAAAGGTAAAAAAAGCAGGATTTTCATCTGCAAAATTAATTAAAACTCCTTTAGGAGACAAAATAATTGTTTCAGCAATGAAACCAGGATTAGTTGTTGGTCCAAAAGGAAAAACAATTAAATCTTTGACAGATGTTTTAAAAACAAAATATAAACTAGAAAATCCACAAATTGAAGTTGAAGAAATAAAAGGTTCAAAACAAAATCCAAAAGTTATGGCTAATTTTATTGTTTTTGCAATGGAAAGATATGGAATGAAAGGTTATAAAAGTGCTGTTTATAGAGCATTAAGAGATATTATGGGATCTGGTGCAATAGGAGTAGAAATTGTTATTAGTGGAAAAATTCCAAGTTCAAGAGCAAGAGCATGGAAATTCAAAGAAGGATACTTTAAAAAATCAGGAGATATTGCATTAAATATGGTAAGAAGATCAATAGTACAAGCAAAACTTAAAACAGGTGTTGTTGGTATTAAAGTAAGTATTTTACCAGGAGATATTGTATTCCCAGATAGAATGACATTAAAAGATATTGCTCCAGTTATTATTGAAGAATTTGTTGATAAAAATGGAGAAGTAATTCAAAAAGAAGTTAAACTAGAAGAATTTACAAAAGACATTAGTGAAGAAAAAATAGTAGACTTAAAGAATAAAAAGAAAGAAGAATCAAATACAGAAAAGAAAGTTGAAAAAAAAGTAGAACTAAAAACTGAAGCAACAAAAGAAGATTCTTCTAAAAAAGAATAGGTGACAATAATGAAATATTCACAAATAAAAGAAATGTCCGATGAAAACTTAGTTGAAAAGTTAAGAGAGCTTGAGAAAGAGGTTTCAATTTTAAACCACACTCGAGTAACAGGAGCAACTGAAAAGAATGTAAAGAAAATAAGAGATACAAAAAAAGACGTTGCAAGAATAAAAACATGTTTAAATGAAAAAAAGGGTAATTAGGTTTAAAAATGGTTGAAATATGTCCGAAATGTGGTTTGCCACAAGAACTATGTATGTGTGAAGAGTTAGCAAGAGAAAATCAGCTTATAACTATCAGTCTTGAAACTGGTCGTTATAGAAAAAAAGTAACATTAATTGAAGGATTTGATAATTCAATAAATTTAAAAGAAATAACAAAGAAATTAAAAAATAAATTTGCATGTGGAGGCACTATGAAAAATGGTGTAATATCCTTACAAGGAGATTTCACAAAATATGTAAAAGATTTTTTAATTCAAGAAGGTTTCAAACCAGAATCAATAAATGCTACTGATTTAGTTAAGAAAAAATAAAATGCATGGATACAATATAGGCAAACATATAAATATAATTCAAAAACACAATAATGAAGTGTGTGAATTATACGGAATTATAATATATGAAACTAAAAAACTAATTTACGTAAAAACAAAAGAAAAAACAATCAAATTAATAAAAAATAAAAATTTAAAGGTGCTAATAAATGAAAAAGAGTGTAGGAACTGATATTGAATTTCCTAAAGAAACTTGCAATGACAAAGATTGCCCATTTCATGGAAATGTTTCCATGAGAGGAAATACTTTTAGTGGAAAAGTAATTTCTGCAAAAATGCAAAAAACTGTTGTTGTTGAGTGGTCAAGGAAAGAATATGTTAAAAAATTCGAAAGATATTTAGTTAAGAAAACTAAAGTAAAAGCTCATAATCCAGAATGTTTAGATGTTAAAGAAGGGGATAATGTTTTAATTTCAGAAACAAGACCTCTAAGTAAAACAAAACACTTTGTTGTTTTAAAAAAAATATAGGTGTTATATATGCAAGCATTAGGAACTAGCGTAACAAAAGGTTTGACTATAGGAACAGTATGTAACACTTGTGACAACTCCGGAGCAAAAATAGTAAAAGTAATTGGAGTAGTTGGAGCTCAAACAACAAAGAGAAGGTTAGCTTCAGCAGGTGTAGGAGATCTTGTTGTAGTAGCTGTAAAAAAAGGAGATGAAAGAATGAAACATAAAGTAGCATATGGTGTTATTGTAAGACAAAAAAAAGAATACAGAAGACCAGATGGATTAAGAGTTTCATTTGAAGATAATGCAATAGCTTTATTAAAAGACGATAAAAGAAGTCCAGCAGGAACTTTTTTAAAAGGACCAATCGCAAGAGAAATTCAAAAAAGATGGCCAGCATTATCAAAAATTACAGGTAATTTAGTATAGGTGATATTATGAAGAAATTTTCAAGATCATGGATTTCATCAAAGAATCCAAATAAACAAAGAAAATATGTTGCAAATGCTCCATTAGATGTAAGAAAAAAATTATTAAAAGTTCACTTATCAAAACCATTAAAGGAAAAATACGGAAAAAGAACAGTTTTAATTAAAAAAGGAGATACTGTTAAAGTAATGGTTGGTAGTTTTAAGGGAATAATTGGTAAAGTAAGCAAAGTTTCTTATAAAAACTTAAGAATTTTTGTAGAAGGAGTAAAAACAAGAAAAGCTGATGGAAAAGATGTTTTAGTCGGAATTAATCCATCAAATGTTCAAATAGAAGAATTAGATTTAAAAGATAAAATCAGACAAAAATCTATAACAAAGAAATGATGATGTTAAAATGGTTAAAACAACATTAAAAATGATAAATACTCCAAGAACATGGAGAATTCCAAGAAAGAAAAATGTTTTTATAACTAGACCAAATCCAGGTTCACACAATTTTGAATCAGGAATGTCTGTTGATACATTATTAAAAAATTACTTTGATTTAGTTGATAATACAAGAGAAGTAAAATATTTAATAAATGAAAATAAAGTTTTTAAAAACGCAAAGCCAATCAAATCAAAAAAAGAAATTATTGGATTATTTGACGTATTAAGTTTTCCAGAAATTGAAAAATATTACAGAATTACTTTTGATAATTCAAAAAAAATAAATGTAATAGAAATAAAAAAAGAAGAAAGTAATTTTTTATTGATGAGATTAGTTGATAAAAAAATAATTGGAAAAGATAAAGTTCAATTAAATTTTGAACATGGAAGAAATATTGTAGTAGATTCAAAAGAAGCAAAAAAATACACAATAAAAGGAAGTGCAATTTTAGATTTGTCAACGAATAAAATAACAAAATTTGTAGAATTTAAAGAAGGAATTATTGCATTCGTTACTTCAGGAAATCATATAGGAAATACAGTTGAAGTTGTTAGTTTTGAAAAAGAAATGGCAACAATAAAAAGTAATGACAAAGAAGAAAAAGCAATGAAAAAATTCTTAGTTGCACTAGGAGAAAAAAAAGCAGAGATAACTATGTAAGGTGATTTTTATGAATGAAATAAGAATAGAAAAAGTAACTTTGAATGTTGGTGCAGGTAATGATTCCAAAAAATTAAATGCTGGATATAAATTATTAGAAAGTTTAACAGGGAAAAAACCAGTAAAAACAAAATCAAAAGTAAGAATTGCAGCTTGGAATGTAAGACTTGGTTTACCTATTGGTGTAAAAGTAACATTAAGAAAAGAAGAAGCAGAAAAATTCTTAAAAAGAGCTTTTTATTCAAAAGATAATGTTATTTCCAAAAAATTTTTTGATAAATTAGGAAATTTTTCATTTGGTATTCCTGAGTACATTGAAATAGAAGATGCAAAATACGATCCAGAATTAGGAATGATGGGTTTAGAAGTAGCTGTTAGTTTAGAAAAGAAGGGATATAGAATAAAAAGAAGAAAATATGATCAAAGACAAATACCTGAAAAAAAGAAAATTACAGCACAAGAAGGAATTGAATTTATAAGAAATAAATTCGGTGTTAAATTTAAAGAAGAACAAGAGGATGATTAAAATTACAGCAAGCTTTTATAAAAAAACATTTAAACAAATAAAAAATAAAAGAGGAAAGTTAGCTAAATTTTTGAAACACTCTGTGCCAAAAAATAGATCATGTGGAGAATTAAATCACAGATGTGAGATGTGTGGAAGAACAGGTGCACATATTTCATCATATGGATTAAATTTATGCAGACATTGTTTTAGAGAAAATGCACAAAAATTAGGTTTCAAAAAATACAATTAGGTGAATAATAATGTCAATGAATGATACAATTTCAGCATCATTAAGTAAAATGTTAAATGCTGAATTAGCAATAAAAAAGACAGTAGAATTGAAATATATATCAAAACTATTAAAGGAAGTATTGTCATTATTTCAAGATTTAGGCTATATCGGAGATTTTGTAGAAGAAGACACAAATACAGGTGTTGCACTATCAGTTAATTTATTAGGAAATATAAATAATTGTGGAGCAATAAAACCAAGATATCCTGTAAAAGTAACAGAAATCTTAAAATTTGAAAAAAGATATTTGCCATCAAGAAATGTTGGTTATTTATTAGTATCAACATCAAAAGGATTAATGACTCATAAGCAAGCAATAAAAGAAGGCTTAGGTGGTATTTTAGTTGCATATGTATATTAAGTGGTAGAAATGAAAGATTATGAAATAAAATTAGAAGTTCCACAAGGTATAGATGTACTTTTTCAAGAAAAAACAGTAATTGTAAAAAAAGGTGCAGTGCAAATAGAAAGAACATTTGATTTACCTAGAATTAGTTTTGCAAAAGAAGGTAATGAAATTATAATAAAATACACAAAAGGAAATAACAGACATTCAACAATTTTAAATTCAATATCCAAACATATTAAAAATATGATCTTAGGATTAGATAAACCTTTTTTGTATAAATTAAAAGTATGTTCAAGTCACTTTCCAATGACTGTATCCGTAAAAGGAGATGATTTTATTGTAAAAAATTATTATGGTGAAAGAGTTCCAAGAACATTAAAGATACCAAAAGATGTAAAAGTAAAAGTAACAGGAGATGAAATAGAAGTAAGTTCTGTATATATCGAGAAAGCAGGAAATTTTGCATCCAATATTGAAAAATTAGCAGCAATATCAAATTATGATAACAGAATTTTTCAAGATGGTATATATATGATTAATAAAAAGATGTGATTATTATGAGTCTTTTAGAGAAAAAAAGAGTAGAAAAAAAGAAAATGCCAAAATTTATTAGATCAGATGCTCATAAAAAGAAAAGATTAGGTATTAAATGGAAAAAACCAATTGGAATTCATCCAAAAATGAGATTAAAAATTAAAGGAAAACCAGTTATGGTAAACATTGGTTACAAAACTCCATTAGAATTACAAAATCACTCAATGAGAAATGGTTTAAAAATTGTCGAAGTTAGAACAATGGATGAATTAAAATTAATAAATCCAAAAGAAGAATGCGCTGAGTTAGTTGGTGTAGGTTTTAGAAAAAAGAAAGAAATGATTGCTTTTTGTGAAGCTAACAAAATAACAATAAATAATTTAAGAAATCCAAAACAATTCGTTGAAAGAAAAGAAAATGAATTGAAAGCACAAAAAGAAAAAACAACAAAAAGAAGTCAAATGAAAAAAGAAAAAACAAAAAAAGACGAAAAAGTTGTTGAAAAGAAATCATTACCTAAAAAAGAAGAACCAGAATTAAGTGCAGACGAAGAAAAAAAGCAAAAAAAGAAGGAAATCGATAAGGTTTTGATATCTAAACAATAAGTGGTTGATTAAAATGGATTTAAAAACAAAAAAAAGATTAGCAGCTCAAGTATTAAAAGTATCACCAAAAAAGATATTCATTGATCCAAAAAGAACTGAAGAAGTCCAAGAATCTTTTACAAAAGAAGATATTAGAAGAAATATCCAAGAAGGTTCTATTGTTAAAAAAAGAGAAAATGAACAAAGTAGAGCAAGAGCTAATAAAATAAGAAAACAAAAAATTAAAGGACTTAAAAAAGGACAAGGTTCAAGAAAAGGTAAAAAAACAGCAAGAATTGGTAAAAAAACAGTTTGGATAAATAAAATAAGATTATTAAGAAAACTTTTAAAATCATTTTACGAAAGAGGAATGATAGACTCCACAACATATAGAATGTTATATATGAGATCAAAAGGAGGTTATTTTAGAAGTAAGAGACACTTATTGTTATTTATGAACGACCAAAAATTATTTAAGGAAAATAAATAGGTGAAATTATGGCAATTAATAGTAAATATGTTGTTTCCTTTAGAAGAAAAATCGAAGGAAAAACAGATTATAAAAAAAGAATGAACTTGTTAAAATCTGATTCAAATAGAGTTATTGTAAGATTGAAAAACAATAGTTGTGTTGTTCAATTAGTTAAATACGATGAAACAGGAGATAAAACATTATTAAATGTAAATAGTATTGAATTAAAAAAAGTAGGTTGGAATAATTCATTAGGTAATTTACCAGCAGCTTATTTAACAGGTTATATGTTTGGGAAAAAAGCATTAAAAATGGGATTAAAAGAAGGAATTTTTGATTTAGGAATGAGATCTATTGTAAAAGGAAGTAGATTAGTTGTCTTAATGAAAGGAGTTATAGATTCTGGATTTGAAGTTCCTGCAGATATTGAAGAATATCTTCCAACAGAAGACAGAATAAAAGGAGTTCACATAGCTCAATACTCACAATCAAAAGACTTACCAAAAGGTCAATTTAATAAAATAAAGTCAAAGAGTATTGATAAAGATTTTGAAGAAGTTAAAAAAAAATTATAGGTGTAAATAATGTCAGATAATCAATGGATCCCAAGAACTTCATTAGGAAAAAAAGTTATTGATGGTGAAATAAAATCAATTGATGAAATATTAGCTACAGGTAAAAAAATTTTAGAACCTGAAATAGTTGATTATTTAATAGCTGATTTGGAAAATGAATTCTTGTTAATCGGTCAAGGAAAAGGACGATTTGGAAGAGGACAAAGAAGAATTGCAAGAAATACTCAATTGGTAACAAGAAACGGAACAGTTATGTCATTTGGAACTTGTGTTGTTGTTGGAAATAATGATGGAATTGTTGGAATTGGTTTTGGTAAATCAAGAGATACAAATCCTTCAAAAGATAAAGCAATGAAAGGTGCTAAATTAAGTTTAATTAGAGTAAAGAGAGGATGTGGAAGTTGGGAGTGCGGATGTAATTTACCACACACAGTACCATATTTAGTAGAAGGAAAATCAGGTTCTACTCAAATCACATTATTACCAGCTCCAAGAGGAACAGGTTTAGTATGTCATGAAGATGTAGCTAGAATATTAAAGTTAGCAGGATATAAAGATGTATGGATGCAAGTAAAAGGAAAAACAAGTACTAGAATAAATTTAATTAAAGCAACTTTTGATGCATTAAGAAAACTATCATACACAAAAGTTTTAATGAATGAAGAAGGAAACATTGTAAGTGGACCTTTAGCAAATTCAAATAAATAGGTGTTTAATATGGATTACATTGCAGTAGTAAGAATTAAAGGAAACGTAAGAATTCCTTTAATCATTCAAGATACTCTAAGTAGACTAAATTTAACAAAAAAAAATAATTTAGTATTTTTAGAAAAAACAGATTCTATCCTGGGAATGGTAGAAAAAGTAAAGGATTATGTAACATATGGAGATGTTGAAGAAAGTTTTGTTAAAGAAATTTTTAGTAAAAAAGGAAAAAATTTCTTAGGAGAAACAACTGATTCAAAACAAAAGTATGTATATAAAGGAAGATTTATAGAAATTGATGGAGTTAAATACAGCAAAACTATAAAATTAAAAACACCAAAAGGTGGATATGCTAAAAACGGAACAAAGAAGCATATTAAATTAGGTGGAGCATTGGGTTATAGAGGTCAAGATATTGTTGATTTCATAAACAAAATGTTGTAAATTAGGTGATTTTCATGGTTCAAGCAAAAAAATCAAACCGTTCCAGTATGAGAGGAACTCAAACTTACGGATATGGTTCAAAAAAGAAACAAAGAGGAAAAGGTAATCATGGTGGAAGTGGTGATTCAGGACAAGGTAAAAGAAGTGCTGCAAAAAAACCAAGTTATCAAGCAAAAGGATATTTAGGTAAACAAGGATTTGTTAATCAAAAACCAATATCAATAAATGTTGTTAATTTGAAATTAATAGAAGATAATTTTGATAATCTATTAAATAAAGAATTTATAATAGAAAAAGATGGTTTTTTTGAAATTAATTTAACAAATATGGGTTTTGATAAATTACTAGGAAATTGTGAAACAACAAGAAAATATAAGATAACAGTTAAATTCACTTCAAAAAAATCAAAAGAAAGAATTGAATCAGTTGGTGGACAAATAATTAACTAAATGGTGAAAAAATGTCAAAAGAATCTGGAAGACTACCTTTTATTTTAGGATTAGTAAAATATTTACCTGAGATAAAAGCACCTAAGGTTAAATATCTTTCATTAAAGGAAAAACTAAAATGGACATTAATAATTGTTATTGCATATTTTGTTTTAAGTGCAATTCCTTTATTTGGTTTAGGAAGTAATTCTTTAATGCAATTTGAATACCTTTCACTAGTAATGGGAGCAAGTTTTGGAAGTTTATTAACATTAGGAATTGGTCCTATTGTTACATCTTCTATTATTTTGCAATTATTAAATGGTTCTGGAATTCTTCGTTTTGATTTAAATTCTCAAGAAGGTAAGAGTAAATTTGAAGGATATCAAAAACTATTGACAGTTATTTTTATTTTATTAGAAGCTGGTGTTTATGTTTATATGGGAGGACTATCTCCAGATCCAACATTAATTGAAAATGGTTTAGTTGGAGAATATAATTTATTGCAATTAGGATTATTTATTCAAGTTGCTATAGGTGGATTTTTAATATACTTCATGTCCGATTTATTAGATAAATGGGGTATTGGTTCAGGAATTAGTTTATTTATTGCAGCAGGAGTTTCACAAACAATTTTTTTAAGACTGTTTTCACCATTCACAACAACTCAAGCAACAGGAGCAACAGGTGCTATCTTTGCTGTAATTGAAGCAATTTCAAAAGGTCAAGCCGCATCAGTAATGAGTACATTATCAGCAGTATTTTTCACATTAGTGGTTTTTGGTTTAGCTGTATATTTACAATCAATGAAAGTAGAATTGTCATTATCCTTTTCAAATTATAGAGGTAAAGGATTTAAATGGCCATTGAATTTTATTTATACAAGTAACATTCCAGTTATTTTAGTATCGTCATTTTTAGCAACAGTTCAATTATTAATAACTTTAGTTGGAGGAAATGAGAGTATAGGAATGTGGCTTAGCCCATTTAATTTAATAGAAAAAATATTTCAAGGAACTTTAGCTCCAGTTAATGGTTTACAAGCATTAACATATGTTTTATTAATGATTGGAGGTTCAGTTTTATTTAGTATTTTTTGGGCACAAACATCAGGAATGGATTCAGAATCACAGGCTGATAAAATATTAAAATCAGGTTTACAATTACCAGGATTTAGAAAAGACAAAAGAGTTTTGAAAATGGTTTTAGACACATATATTCCAGCTTTAACAGTTTTAGGTGCAATCTCTGTAGGTTTACTTGCATCTTTAGCAGATTTAACAGGAGCATATGGACGAGGAACAGGTATTTTATTAACTGTAATGATTATTTACAATTTTTATGAAAAAATATCTAGAGAACACTTTTCAGAAATGACTCCAGGAATGAAAAAATTAATGAAATAAATAATAATTTTTTTATTTTATTTTAATTATTTTTAATTATTTTTTCAATTTTATTCTTTTATTTTTTATTAAATAGATTTTATTTTTATATTTTTAAATATTTTTAGTATTTTTATTCTAAAATATTGAATATTTTTGTTGTTATATAATATTTATAAAAAGATTTATAAACATTTAGAATTAAAACATATTAAAGTTTGGGTGATAAATATTACATTTTTAGGTAATTTCATAGGAAGATTAAAAAGATTTTTTAAAAAAAAGAAAAATGTTAAGATAGGATTATATGGTCCACCTAATGGGGGTAAAACTACATTAGCAAATAGAATTTGTCTTGATTGGTTAGGAGAAGAAATGGGTGCTGTTTCCGAAGTTGAACATGAAACTAGACAAATTCAAATAAAAGAAGAAGTTCAAATTCAAGCAAAAGGAAAATCTGTTACATTCAATCTTGTAGATACACCAGGTATTGCTACTAAAGTTGATTTTGAAGATTTCTTAAAAGCAGGAATGGATGAAGAAACTGCAAAGACTAGAGCAAAAGAAGCTACAAAAGGAATTATTGAATCTATTAAATGGATTGAAAATATGGATGTAGTTTTAGTTGTTTTAGATGCGACAAAAAATCCTTATTCTCAAGTAAACATTACTATTGTTGGAAATCTTGCAGCAAGAAATATTCCAGTAATAATTGTAGCAAATAAAGTAGATTTAAAAGATGCTGATATTAAAAAAGTAGAAGAAGCATTCCCTCAATATAAGGTTGTTGGAATAAGTGCTAAATTTGGAACTTATATTCAAGATTTCTATGACCTTATTGTTGATAGTGTTAGGTGAATAAGATGAAAATGTCTTTTAAATATTTATCACAATATGATTTAGAATCTTTAGGAGATAAAAGATATGAAGAAATTTTAAATTATGTTAAAGAAAATTTTATTGTTTTAGTTGATGGAAATTTTACAAAAGATGATGAAATTCAATTATTAAAGATAACAATGGAACATGTTAATACTAA
>JAQUVJ010000009.1 GCA_028693395.1 Candidatus Nanoarchaeia archaeon
TTCTTTTAATCCTAATCTATTTACTCCAATTAAAGGCAATCCACAAGATGCTGCTTCGATTGCTACTAATCCTTGTGTTTCTATAGGACTTGATGTTAAAAAAACATCATGATTTCTATAAATACTAGGTAAATCTTCTCTTGGAACTCTTCCCTGAAAAACAATATTTTCATAATTATTATTTTTTACCATTAGTTTTAATTCTTCTAATGCTGGTCCATCTCCATAAATATCTAAACTTATATTTCTATATTCTTTTTGTGCAAAAACAAAACCTTTTATTAAAATATCAATTTCTTTTTCAAAACTAATTCTCCCTACATGTAAAAATTTTCCTTTAAAATCATATTTATTTTTTGGAGAAAACAATGTCAAATCTAAACCATTACTTATTGGATAAATTGGTCTTTTTAATTTATGTTTTTTAAGATCTTGAGCTAATATTTTTGTTGGAGTTGTAACTAAATCACATTTATTATATATTGAATTTGTATATGTCCAAACAATTAAATCTATTAATTTTTTTTTATCATCTTTACTGTAATCTTTTTTCTTTAATCTTTCTTTTTCAAAAATTTTTATAATTGGATTTATTAAAGTGTACAAAAAATCACTTTTATTTTTCATATTTTTATGATTTGTTTTTATTTTTTCCCAATTAATAAAATTTTTTGGAGAAATACATTGAACAAAATCAGGTAAATATGTATGATATGTTCCTATACATGGAATCTTGTTTTTTCTTGCAATCATTTCTCCCATTATTCCCATTGGTGCTGGTGTTTGTATGTGTATTAAATCTGGATTGAAATTTTTTATAATTTTTTCTACTTTTGAAAACTTTAATTTTGAAAATTTAAAATCTTCATAATTCATAAGTTTAACAGATTCTATTCTTATTACTTTTACATTTTTTCCTAAATCAATTTCATCATTGTTTGTGTATTTTGGTGCTAAAATTAAAACTTCATGATTATGATTTCCTAATTCTTTTGCAATACTTTTTAGAAATGAAACTACTCCATCAATATATGGATAAAATGTGTCTGTCATTAATATTATTTTCATTTTGATCTTGTGTTTTTTTTTTATCTTTTTGTTTTGTTTTTCATATTTATAATAAAATTTTTTGCATATCTTAATCTAATTTTTTAATAATTGAAGATATTTTAAAAAAAAATCTTACTACCAAATATTGCAACTTATTTATTTTATTTTTTGAATTGTTGTATCCAAAATCTTTTATTACTCTAAAAAATTTTAAACCTCCTGCATTATGAATTATTTTTATTTTTTCTATTTCTATTTTTTTATTTGTTTTATTGTTTGTTTTTTCTTTTATTGTTTCTTTTTTTTGTTTTATTTGTGTTTGTTTATTTGTTTCTTTATATTTTACTTTCTTATTGTTTAAAAGAAAAATTGAATTTTTTGATTTAATATTTCTTTTTGTAACATTTGGTATAAAATTATATAATTCATCAATTTCTTCAAATCCATTTTTGTATAGTAAATAATTTATTATAACTTGATCTGGACCAAAACTTTCTTTTTTTACAAATTTATACATATTTTCAAGTAATTCTACTATCTTTTTTGAATTTCCAACTAATACTCCTATGTTTATTACTTTTTTTTCTGAAATCATTTTTTTTATTTTTTCAGTATTTTCTTTTGAGAAATTATTTTCATTTATTAATGAATGAAAAAAAAAATTTCTATAATATTCTCTTACAACTTGTATTTTCTTTTTTTTTTCTTCTAAAAAAGAACTTACATCATCTAAAAATAAGACATCTCCTCCGTCTGTTATAATGATATTTTCATAGTTATTTTCTTTTAAAAATTGAATAATTCCCTTGAATCTATTCATTACAACATTTCTTCCATTTAAATTATAAGAATATACTTTCAAACCTGTTTTTCTTGCTTCATCGATTTTTTCTTTGGACAAATCAAGACCTACTAATACTATATCAATATTTTTTAAATTTACATTTTCTTTTATTGATTTGTACCAATGATTAATTACAAAATCTACATCTCTTAAATTTGTTGATGTTATTATTGCATGTGTTTTTTGTGCTTTTGTTATTTTTGATACTTTTGTTGTTTTTGTTGCTAATTTTATCGATGTTTTCGTTGATATTTTCGAATCTTTCATATTAATCATTTTTTATTATATTTTATTAATCTATTTGGTTAATCTATTTTATTTAATTTAAATTTTTCTTTTTTATCATTATTTTTTGATTCATATTCTAAATAATTTGAATTGTTTACATAAATTATGTTTTCATTTAATTTATATCCCATATTTTGATAAACTTCAACTGCACTATCTTTTAATCTTTTATCACAATGTGCTGGAACTATAAATTCTGGATTCATCATATTAACAAATTCTCTCAAATCTTCTTTTGCAGGATGTCCACTAACGTGAATATCTTTAAAAATTCTAACTTTTCTGTCTTTTAATTGTTGATCGATTATTGCTCTATTTTCAATATGCATTTGAACTGGAATAATTCTTGAAGAAAAAATAAATACATCGTCTTTTTGAAAGATATCAGGTAATCTATCTGATAAAATCTTTGCTAAAATTGCATTTGGTTCTCCTTGATGTCCTGTTATTATTAATGCTATTTTTTTTCTATCTATTTTGTTATTTTTTATTTTATTAAAAAATTTTTGTATTTGTCTTGGATATAAAACTTTTTCACAATATTTATCAAAATTAAAATAACCTAATTCTTTTGCAATTGATGTATATTTTTCTAAACTTCTACCTATTAAAAATACTTTTCTATGTTCTTTTTTTAGCTTTTTTACTATTGTTGATAATCTTTGAATATGTGATGAAAAGGTTGTTACTACAATTAAATTTTCTTTTACATCAATATATGAAAATAAATCGTCTAACATTTTTTTTACCATTTCTTCAGACATTGATTTTCCATCATCAACTGATCCTGTACTATCTGTTATTAAAAATTTAACTTCTCCAAAAGCTTTTTTTATTTTTTTTAAATCAGTTGGTTTTCCAAGTACTGGTTTTGTATCTATTTTAAAATCATTTGCATAAACAACATTTCCATCTGGTGTTTTTATGCACACAATTGTTGTGTCAAGAATTGAATGTGCAATTGGTTGAGTTACTAATGTAATGTTTTCATCAACATAATATTTACAATCTGAATTTATTATTTCTATTGGATTTTCAATAACTTTTCTTTCAGATAAGTATATTTTTTCAAGTATTTTTATTGTAAATGCTGTTCCCATAATTTTTACATTTTTAAAATGAGTTATAATGTGAGGAATTGCTCCTACATGGTCAAGATGTCCGTGTGCTATAAATATTAATTTTGGTTTTGGCCAATTTAATTTTTCATATTCTTCTATATTTGGAACTGCTCCGTAATTTATTAATTCGTTTTTTGATGGAATATTATCTTCAGTTATTTCGATATATTTTGAAATATCTAAACCCATATCTATGATTACAACTGTTCCATTGGAATTTATTGCTACACAATTTTTTCCAACTTCATCAAATCCACCTATAAATGCTATTTTTAACATGTTTTTCATCTCTTTTTTTAATATTATTTTTTAATTTCTTTTTCAATTTCTTTTTCAATTTCTTTTTCAATATTTTTTTCAATATCTTTTTTATATCTTGGTATCAAAACATTTTTATTATATTGCCATCCAGACGTTCCTGGTTGAAATAAATACAAAGATTCATTTCTTTCTAAGTAATCTTTTGTAAATGTATAAATATTGGTAGTTTCATCTTTTTTTAAATCTAATGTAGATAAATTCAAAAAGTACCTAAAATGAACTCCGTAAAGTTTAATCAAATCATGTGTAAAATGAGTGTTTTTCTGTGGATAAATAGTAATTAAATTTTCATCATTATATCCTAAATCACAAAAGAAACCACCTAAAATTGCTATTTCTTCCAAAGATTCAATTTTTTTCAAGAAAAAAAAATCTTTAATATTATTTTTTCTCAAACTACTTTTTGTATTTTCGATTTATATCACTTTATTATTTTAAACCTTAATCCTTGAATGAAATACTTGTTTTTTTAAAAATGTTATTAAAATGTAACTATTTAATTTAGCAAAATATTTATATAAAGAATAAACTCATTTATAAATAGTTGATAATTTAGGGGTAAAAAAAATGGCAAAATATAGTTTGATAATTCAAAACATGGTAATATCTAGTTCATTAGATGCAGAACTTCCTTTAAGCAGACTTGCTTCAAGTCTTCCTAATGTGGAATACAATCCTGATCAATTTCCAGGATTAATTTATAAATTAAAAGATCCAAAAAGAACAGCACTTTTGTTTAATTCAGGAAAGATTGTTTTTGCAGGAGGAAAAAATGAAACTCAAATAAGAGATGGTCTTGATACTTTAGTAAAAACTTTAAAAAAATTAGGTATTCAAGTTAATGAAAAACCTGAAATTCATGTTCAAAACATAGTTGCTTCTGGTTCAATTCCTTTTAAATTAAATTTAAACACTTTAGTTTTAAAATTAGAAAATGTAGAATATGAACCTGAACAATTCCCAGGACTTGTTTACAAATTACCTGAAAGAAATGCAACTTTCTTAATATTTAGCAATGGAAAGATTGTTTGTACTGGTTTAAAACAATTAAACGACATGGAACCAGCAGTAGATGATTTAGTAAAGAGATTAAATAAGGTTTTAAAATGAGTTCCAATGAAGAGATTATTGGCTTTCATAAAGGTTCATTAAATACTCTTTTAAAGGAATATAACGAACTTTCAAAAATGGTTAATGTTGTTGGTAGTTATATAAATTATCATAAAAATGAACTTGAAAAGTTAGGAGTAAAAATTGATATTAAATCAAATCAAGATTCTTCTAATAATCAAGGAAATAATTGATTATTTTTCTTTATTTTTTTTAATTGTTATTCTGTTTATTTTATTTTAAAAATATTAATTTTAAGTTTAATTTTATAAATTGATTTTATAAATTTATTAAAATTATAATAAATGAAATAATAGAAAAATAAATGTAAAAAAAACAAAAAATGAGATATAAAAAAAACAGAGAAATAAAATAAATAAAAAATTAAATCCAAAAATCAATTAGGACATGATATCCAACTTGGTTTATAAGAATTTTGTAATGAAGAAGCAGTTGCAAAATCACTTGGTTCACTCAATATTTTTCCACACCAACTACTTATATCTTGATTAAAATTATTAGCTGCATAAAACATCCTACTCATATCAACAACTTCACTGACATTCCAATTACCCAATGGTTGATTAAATCTACGTCCAAAAAAAAACATATTGCTCATATCTGTAACTTTACTTACATCCCAATTACCTATGGGTTGATTAAAAACATCATTATATGAAAACATCCAATTCATACTTTTAACACTACTTGTATTCCACATACTTATATCTTGATTAAAAATATGAAAAGAAGGATGGCCGGAAAACATCCAATTCATATATTCTACTTTTCCAACATCCCATTTGTTTAATGGTTGATTAAATTTAATTGCATATAAAAACATACTATCCATGCTTTTAACATTACTTACATTCCAATCATTTAAAGAATTATTAAAACTTCTTGCACCAGAAAACATTCTACCCATATTTTCAACATTACTTGTATCCCACATACTTATATCTTGATTAAATAAGCTTGCATAATTAAATAATCCATACATTGTTTTTACTTTACTTGTATTCCATTTATACAATGGTTGATTAAAAGAATAAGCTCCTAAAAAAACTTGATGCATACTCTCCACATTACTAGTATCCCAATCATTAATTGATTGATTAAAATTTGTTCCATCAAAAAACAAAGACCTCATATATCTTAAATTACTCGTATTCCACATACCAATTGGTTGATTAAAATGCTTTGTTTCACCAAACATTACCCCAATATCTTCAACTTTACTAAAATTCCAATTATACAATGGTTGATCAAACTCCTCTGCATAATAAAAAACATAAGTCATATTTGTTACTTTGCTTACATCAAAATTATTTACAGATTGATTAAACTTTTTCGCATAATAAAACATATAAGTCATATTCTCTAGACTACTTGTATTCCATCTATTTAATGGTTGATTAAAAACTTCAGCATAATAAAATATTCCTCTCATATCAATGACGTTTCTTACATCCCAATCATTTATATCACTATTGAAATATTTTGCATTTTGAAATAAATAACTCATATTTACAACATTACTTGTGTTCCATGTGCCTATATTTGACACAATTGAAATCCCTGAATTATAAAACATTCTATATAAATCAGTTGTTCCTTCAAGATTTAATATATCTATTGCGGTTATGTTTAAATTTTCTGTTCCTGAAAAATAATATCCACTATTTCCTAATCTCAAATCTCCCCATTGTTTTATATCCCTTATCTTTAATTTATCTCCTAAATTGTTAAATGTAAATCCTCTAATTGTTCCATTTATTTTTATTTCATATTCTCCTTGCTGGAAATATGTATGTGTAACATCTTCTTGATCCCAAGTAATTATATAACTTTGAGTTTCATCTCCCCAATCAACTGTAAAACTATAATTTCCACTTGATTCTAAAGGTAATTTTATTTGATTTGATGTTGATGAACCAGTTCCTGTCAATCTTGTATCCCATACTGAAATAAAATAATTATTTTCATGTTCTGGAACTGTTTGGGTTTCATTTTCAGTTTCATTTATTGTTTCCTCTGAAATCTCTGAATTTTCTAAATCTAATGGAATATAAGGATCACTTATTTCAAATCCACAAAGATGTAAATCATTAATTGCTAAACTAGATCCTGAACAAAAATAACTTTCCCCGTTGTTATCAATATATGGAACTAATTCAACATATTCAATTAAATCATTTTCATTTATAAGATTTTTAGAAAAGCCAATTATCTTTAAATTGAAATTTAAATCTTCAACATATTGACTATAATCATGAGTTTCACTTGTTGAATTAGAAATCATATTTACTCTAATTCCTTTTAAAACTTCTGTACCTTTTGTTAATCTCACACTAATTGTAACATTTTCAGAATCATTTGTGTAACAATAATCTTGTAAATTATTTATTTTCATTAATTTTAGATTTACATTTGTTGCACATGTCAATCTAACATCTGATGTACTTGTAGCTTTAACTTGTTCTTCTTTAATATAAGAAGTTCCCCAATTCATAACAACTGATCCAATTGCAACAGTAAATGCGATTAATAAAACTGTTGCAATTAATGGTGAAACACTTTTTTTCATATACTATATAAAAAAAAATATATATTTAAATTTTTCTTATAAAAAAACAAAATTAAAAATTAAAAATAAAAATTAAAGTAAAGAAATTAATTTGGACATGTCCCCCAGATTGGTTTATAGGAAGATTGTAAAGTAGATGAATATGAAAAGTAAGATGGTTCTGTTGTAATATTATTTACACACCAATTACTTATATTCTGATTAAAAGAGGAAGCACTAAAAAACATATAACCCATATATATTACACTACTGACATTCCAATTATCCAAGGGTTGATTAAAAAAGGAAGCACTTCTAAACATAGAATCCATTGAAATTACACTACTGACATCCCAATTATTCAAGGATTGATTAAAAAAGAAAGCATTAGAAAACATAAAACCCATTGAAGTTACACTACTTACATCCCATTCATTTATTCGAGAAACATTCGATATTCCACTATAATAAAACATTTGATATAATTTTGTTGTTCCTGTTAGATTTAAAATATCAGTTGCAGTTATATTTAAGTTTGAAGTTCCATAAAAATATCCTCCACTATTTCCTAATCTTAAATTTCCCCATTGCTTTATATCTCTTATTTTTAATTTATCTCCAGTATTATTGAATGAAAAACCTGTTATTGTTCCATTTATTTTTATTTCATATTTTCCTTGCTGATCATATGTATGTATTACATTAGGATCATTATATGTTGTTATATAATTTTGAGTATTATCTCCCCAATCTACTGTAAAACTATAATTTCCACTTGATTCTAAAGGTAATTTAATTTGATTTGATGCTGATGAACCAGTTCAAACTAAACTAGTATTCCATACTGAAACAAATTGATTTGCATTATATTCATTTTCAAGATTTATTGGACAAGTTCCCCATTGTGGTTTAAAATCTGGTTGAATATAAGCTCCAAATGTAAAACTTGCTGGTTCTGTTATAATATTCTCAACACACCAATTACTTATGTTTTGATTAAATCTAATTGCGTGACTAAACATCGAATTCATGTTTGTAACACTACTTACATTCCACTGGTATAATGATTGATTAAATTGATATGCTTGACTAAACATTGCATTCATATCTGTTACTTTTGAAACATCCCAAGAATTTAATGGTTGATTAAAAAAAGAGGCAGAAGAAAACACCCTTTGCATATTTGTAATTTTACTAGTATTCCATTTATCTAATGGTTGATTAAATGAAGATGCTTGATGAAATAAATAACTTAAAGATGTTATTTTTGCAATATTCCAATCATTTAATGATCCATTAAATTTACTAGCAGAAGAAAACATAGATCCAATATCTGTTACATTACTAACATCCCATCTATCTAAAGGCTGATTAAAAGAAGATGCCGATAAAAACATTTGATTCATTGTAGTTACTTTACCAACATTCCATGAATTCAATGGTTGATTAAAATTAAATGCATAAGAAAACATAGCCTCCATATTTATTACATTACTAACATTCCAACTATCTAAAGATTGATTAAAAGAAGAAGCCCAAGAAAACATTAACCTCGTAGTCGTTACTTTACTAGTATTCCATTTATCTAATGGTTGATTAAAAGAAGATGCCCTATAAAATGTAGCATACATACTATTAACATTACTTACATCCCAATTATTTATATTACTATTAAAATATCCTGCATAATAAAAAGTTCTATATAAACTAGTTATATTGCTTGTATTCCATTCATCTATTCGAGAAACATTTGATACTCCACTATCATAAAACATTTGAATTAAATTTGTTGTTCCTGATAAATTTAAAACATCGGTTGCTGTTATGTTTAAGTTTGAAGTTCCATAAAAATAATTTCCACTATTTCCTAATCTCAAATCTCCCCATTGTTTTATATCTCTTATCTTTAATTTGTCTCCTAAATTATTAAATGTAAATCCTATAATTGTCCCATTGATTTTTATTTCATATTCTCCTTCCTGATCATATGTATGTGCAACATCTAATTGATCCCATGATGTTATATAACTTTGAGTTTCATCTCCCCAATCAACTGTAAAACTGTATGTTCCACTTGATTCTAAAGGTAATTTTATTTGATTTGATGCTGATGAACCAGTTTCAACTAAACTAGTATTCCATACTGAAACAAATTGATTTTCATTATATCCATTTTCGAGATTCATTGGACATGTTCCCCATTTTGGTTTATAGGAAGATAAAAGAGAGGATGAAGAAAATAAAGATGGTTCTGTTGTTATATTTGTTACACACCAATTACTTATATTTTGATTAAAAGAAGAACCATAAAACATTGCATGCATATCAGTAACATTACTAACATTCCAACTATCTAAAGATTGATTAAAGGAAGAAGCATATGAAAACATTTGAGACATTGAAACAACATTACTAACATTCCAACTATCCAATGGTTGATTAAAAGAAGAAGCACTAGAAAACATATTTCCCATATTAGTTACTTTACTAACATCCCAATTATTCAATGGTTGATTAAAACTAGAAGCAGCAGAAAACATTTGTATCATATTAGTTATATTACTTACATTCCAACTATTTAATGGTTGATTAAAACTAGAAGCATAAAAAAACATCGATCCAAGAGAAGTAACACTACTAAGATTCCAGCTATCTAAAGGTTGATTAAAAGAAGAAGCATATGAAAACATTGCACCGACATTAATTACATTACGAACATTCCAACTATTTAATGGTTGATTAAAACTAGAAGCACCATTAAACATATAATACATATTAGTCACTTCACTAACATCCCAAGAATCTAAAGGTTCATTAAAATTAGAAGCCGAACGAAACATCTCTCCCATATTGATTACACTACTAACATCCCAATCGTTTATTCTAGAAATATTTGATATTTTACTATTATAAAACATTTGATTTAATGTTGTTGTTCCTGCTAGATTTAAAACATCTGTTGCAGTTATATTTAAGTTCAAAGTTCCATAAAAATATCTTCCATTATTTCCTAATCTTAAATCTCCCCATTGTTTTATATCTTTTATTTTTAATTTATCTCCGTTATTATTAAATGAAAATCCTACAATTGTTCCATTGATTTTTATTTCATATTGTCCTTCTTGATTATATGTATGTGTAACATCTTCTTGATTCCAAGTTGTTATATAACTTTGAGTACCATCTCCCCAATCTGCTGTGAAACTATAGTTTCCATTTGATGCTAAAGGTAATTTTATTTGATTTGATGCTGATGAACCAGTTCCAACTAAACTAGTATTCCATACTGAAACAAAATAATAATCTTCATATTCTGGAACTTCTGGATTTTGTGGTTCTTCTGGATCAGCAGGCTCCTCTGGATTTTCTGGATTTTCTGGATTTTCAGGTTCTTGTGGATTACTTGGAATTACTGGTGAATCTATTTCAAATCCACAAGGATATAAATAAGTAATTGCTAAACTAGATCCAGAACAAAAATAACTCTCACCATTATTATCAATATATGGAACTAATTCTACATATTCAATTAAATCATTTTCATTTATAACATTTGTAGAAAAACCAGTTAATTTCAAATTAAAATTTAAATCTTCAACATATTGACTATAATCATGAGTTTCACTTGTTGAATTAGAAATCATATTTACTCTAATTCCTTTTAGAACTTCTGTACCTTTTGTTAATCTCACACTAATTGTAACATTTTCAGAATCATTTGTGTAACAATAATCTTGTAGATTATTTATTTTCATTAATTTTAGATTTACATTTGTTGCACATGTCAATCTAACATCTGATGTACTTGTAGCTTTTACTTGTTCTTCTTTAATATAAGAAGTTCCCCAATTCATAACAACTGATCCAATTGCAACAGTAAATGCGATTAATAAAACTGTTGCGATTAAAGGTGATACACTTTTTTTCATAAATTATATTAGAAAAAAAAGTATATTTAAATCTTTCTTATAAAAAAACAAAATTAAAAATTAAAAATAAAAATTAAAAATAAAAATTAAATCAAAAAATCAATTAGGACATGTCCCCCATATTGGTTTGTAATCAGACAAAAGAGGACTAGAATATGCAAAATATGATGGTTCTATTGTTATATTTGTTACACACCAATTGCTTATGTTTTGATTAAAAGAGGAAGCACTAGAAAATGCATAATCCATATCTATAACACTACTTACATCCCAATTATCTAATGGTTGATTAAAGGAAGAAGCAAAAAAAAACATTCTATTCATATCTTTAACATTTGAAACATTCCAAATATTCAATGGTTGATTAAAAGAAGAAGCACCTTGAAACATTGCAGACATACTATTTACATTACTTACATCCCAACTATCCAAGGGTTGATTGAAAGAGGAAGCAACATTAAACATATAAGACATACTATTTACATTACTAACATCCCAAGAATCTAATGGTTGGTTAAAAGAGGAAGCAACATTAAACATAGCATCCATATTAGTAACATTACCTACATTCCATGAACTAATATCTTGATTAAAAGAGGAAGCACCAGAAAACATCCTTAACATACTTCTTACATTACTTACATTCCATAAACTAATGTCTTGATTAAAAAATGAAGCACCAGAAAACATCCTTAACATACTTCTTACATTACTTACATTCCATTCGTTTATTCGAGAAACATTCGATATTCCACTTATATAAAACATTTCATTTAATATGGTTATCCCTGTTAGATTTAAAACATCGATTGCTGTTATGTTTAAGTTTGAAGTTCCAGCAAAATATCCTCCACTATTTCCTAATCTCAAATCTCCCCATTGTTTTATATCTCTTATCTTTAATTTGTCCCCTAAATTATTAAATGTAAATCCTATAATTGTCCCATTAATTTTTATTTCATATTCTCCTTCCTGATCATATGTATGTGTAACATCCTCTTGATTCCAAGTCGTTATAAAACTTTGAGTTTCATCTCCCCAATCTACTGTAAAACTATAATTTCCACTTGATTCTAAAGGTAATTTTATTTGATTTGATGCTGATGAACCAGTTCCAACTAAACTAGTATTCCAAACTGAAACAAATTGATTTGCATTATATTCATTTTCAAGATTTGTTGGACAAGTTCCCCAATTCATAACAACTGATCCAATTGCAACAGTAAATGCGATTAATAAAACTGTTGCAATTAATGGTGAAACACTTTTTTTCATATACTATATTAAAAAAAATATATATTTAAATCTTTCTTATTAAAAAATAAAAACATATAATTTTTAAATAGATAAGTATTTCTTATTTATATGAAAAAAACAAAATACGAATCATACCTTGTAAGAAAATTACCTAAAGGTTGTTCTTTATGTCCAAATGGAAAAAAATCCGTTTTATACATCACAGGACTATGTCCTAATCATTGTTTTTATTGTCCATTATCTGATACAAGAAATCAAATAGATAAAGTCTGGATTAACGAAAAAGAAGTAGAAGATACATATGATATAAAAAAGACAATTGAAGAAATTAAATTATGTAAAAGTAAAGGCGTTGGAATTACTGGTGGAGAACCACTTGTAAAACTTGATAGAACTTTAGAATACATAAAAGAATTAAAAAAAACTTTTGGTAAAAATTTTCATATTCATATGTATACAACAATGAAACTACTAACGCTTGAAAAAATTGAATTATTATATGAAGCAGGATTAGATGAATTAAGAGTTCATCCTATGATTGAAAACTTACTTGAAATAAAATCCATTTTAACTCTAAAATTATTAGCACTAAAAAAATTATACAATAAATCTTTTGGTATAGAAATACCTGTTATACCTGATAAAAAAGAAGAAATAAAATATTTAATAAAATTAATTTATGGATATGCAGATTTTATTAATTTAAATGAATTAGAAATATCTGATAATAATTCAAATAATATTTTAGGATATGGATATGAAACATCAAGTGAATATGCTTATTCAATAAAAGGATCTCTTGGTGCAGGACTTGATATCTTAAAATTTGTTGAAAGTGAAAACAAGAAAAATAAAAACCATAATTTAAATGCACATCTTTGTACTTGTAAATTAAAAGATTCTTATCAACTAAAAAACAGATTAAAAAATAGAGCTAATTCGATAAAAACAAAATACGATAAAATTGTTGATGATTTTATGCTTGAAAGATTTGTTATATATCCAAAAGAATTATCATTAGATAAAACAAAAAAAGAAAGAGATGAAATTGTTACACAACAAAAAGAAGATATACAAAATAACTTAAATAATTTTTCAAATCTTTTAAAAGAATTAAAAATAAATCACATTATCGATGAAAATCTTCACAGAATTGTTTTTGATAAAGGAAAAATTAATTTAATAAAAAACAAATTAAATGGTCTTGATCTTTTAATTTATAAGGTTATAGAATATCCTTCAAGTGATTTTACAATGATTGAAAGTGAGATTATTTAATTTTTTTTATATACTAATCTTAATAAAACTTATATATTGTAAAAGTGTATTACATAAATATCAGGTAAAACCAAATAGACAGTTTACCGTATGGTGGACGTTAATTAGTTCTGTTTGGTACTGTCTTTCCAAACATAATCAAATTCTTGATTTATTTCTATTAAATTTGTATATTCTGAATTATTATGTTAATATTTTTGAAAAGCACACCATGCAATTATATCAATAAATTGAAGTCCAGACCAAGAATGAGAATGACTATAATAAATTTCAATTTTCCCTTATTAATTAAAAAAAATAAAAAAAATAAAAAATAAAAAATTTATTCATTATTTGTTGATTTAATGAATAATTCTTCATATTGTTTTTTATAAATATTTGCTGGAGATCCATCCATAGGACATTGAGCATTTTTATTCTTTGGATAAGCAATAACTTCTCTTATATCATTTGTTCCAAGTAAAAGAGCAATTATTCTATCTGCACCAAGTCCCATTCCTCCATGAACAGGAGCACCATAATTATATGCATTCAACAAAAAACCAAATTTTTCCATTGCTTCATCCTCTGGAAATCCAACGAATTTCATTATTCTTTTTTGTAAATCTGGTGATGTTATACGAATAGAACCTGAAGCAAGCTCAGTTCCATTTAAAACTAAATCCCATAAATCTCCTAAAACTTCACCTGGTCTTTTTTCAAAATCTTCAACAAATTCTTCCTTTGGCATTGAAAACATGTGATGTTCTGGTTCCCATTTTTCTTCTTCATCATTATATGAAAACAATGGAAAATCTTTAACCCAACAAAACTTAAATTTATCTGGATCTTTTAAACCTAAATCTAATCCAATTTTATTTCTCAATTCTCCCATTGAAGTTCTTGCTACTTTCTTTTTATCTGCAACAAAAAATATTGTTCCATTCTTAATTTTTGATTTTTCAATGATTTTATTTTTAATATCTTCATTTAAAAATTTAGAAACTCCACCATCAAAATTACCATCACTAACCTTTACATATGCAAGTCCTTTTGCTTTGTAAATTTTTACAACTTCAGTTAATGCATCAATTTCTTTTCGTGAAAAATCTTTTTCAACAGCAAGACCATAAATTGTTTGTGCATCATCAAAAACTCCAAATCCAGTATTTTTTAAAATTTCTGAGAAATTAATTAATTCTAAATCAAATCTTAAATCTGGTTTGTCACAACCATATCTTTCCATTGCTTCTTCATATGAAAAAGTTTTAAAATCATCTACTTTTATTCCTTTAAATTTTAATACAACAGATTTCATCAAACCTTCAGCAAATTCTCTAATTTCATCTGAATTTACAAAACTCATTTCAAAATCAAATTGAGTGTGCTCTGGTTGTCTATCAGCTCTTAAATCTTCATCTCTTAAACATCTTGCAACTTGAAAATATCTATCAGCTCCTGCAATCATTGAAATTTGTTTATATAATTGAGGACTTTGTGGCAAAGCATAAAATTTACCTGGATTTACTCTACTTGGTACAACATAATCTCTTGCACCTTCTGGAGTTGGTTTTACAAGCATTGGAGTTTCGATTTCAATAAAACCATTTTTATCAAAATATTCTCTTACATGTTTAATTACATTATATCTAAAAACAATTTTATCCATATTTTCTTTTTTTCTAAGATCAATATATCTATATTTTAATCTCATTTCATCACTAGCATTTTCATCAATTGGTAAAGCAAGAGCTTTATTTATTATCTTTAATTGAGAAACTTTTACTTCAATTTCTCCTGTTTCTAAATTTTCATTAGCGACTTCTTTTTTTGCAACAATTCCTTCAACTCTTATTACATATTCTTTTTTTAAATCATCACTAACATCACAATCATCTAAATTAAGAACAAGTTGAGTCTTTCCAAATCTATCTCTTAAATCAATAAAAGAGATTTGTCCATGTGTTCTAATCTTATCTATCCAACCTGATAATACTACATTTTGCCCTACGTTATCAAGTCTTAATTCTGAGCAATTGTGTGTTCTATAATACATATCTTTCACCGAAGTAATTTGTTAAAAACTATTTATGTTTAAAAATCTTTATGTTTTATTGAGTTTTTATTATTTTATTTAATTATTTTTTATTGATTATTTTATTATTATTATTATTATTATTATTATATTATTTAATATTATTATTATATTATTTAATATTATTATTAATATTATTCATTTTATCTTATAATATTGTTTATTTTATATTAATCTCGTCTTTAATTTATTTTTATATTGTTTTTATATTGTTTTTTATATACCTTCCAAGAGTAGTAATCAATTTTTTTATATATAATTATACAAAAATGTATACTGGTAATAAAAATGCAAGAACAAATCTTAAAATATTTCGAAAAAAATGCTAAAGAATTTCAAAATACCATAATTTTTGATGAATGGGAAGACGAAAGAATAATACTTGCAGTAAAGAAATTAACACAAAAAAAGATTCTAAAACCATTATTTCCTGTAAAATCAAAAGATTTAGAAAAATTAAAAATTATATTAAAAAGAAACAAAATAAAATATTATTCAATAGCAATATTTGAAGATTTTAAAGATGAATTAATAAAATTATTAGAAGAAATAAGAAAAGATAAATTAAAAGAAAATGAAGCCAAAACACTTATTGAAGATATTCATTATTTTTCCACTCTTTTATTAAAATCAAACTATGCACAAGGTATTGTTTCAGGATCTTTAAGTCCAACAAAAGACGTAATAAAACCTGCCTTACAAATAATAAAAACAAAACAAGGAGTTCAAAAAGCATCATCATTTTTCTTCATGGTAAAAGAAAAAGAAACTTTCTTATTTGCTGATTGTGGATTTCAGATAAATCCAACTCCACAAGACATTGTTGAAATAACAAAATTAAGTGTTGAATCTTGCAAAAAATTCAACTATTATCCAAGAGTTGCACTTTTATCATTCTCCACAAAAAAATCATCTGATGATGAAATATCACAAAAAACAAGAGATGCTTATGAACTTTTATTAAAAGAAAATGTTGACTTTGAATTTGAAGGTGACATTCAATTTGATGCCGCACTTGATAAAAAAACAAGAGAAATAAAAATTAAAGATACAAAATTAACAAACAATGCAAACATTTTCATATTTCCAGATTTAAATTCAGGAAATATAGGATACAAAATAGCAAAAATTTTAGGAGATTACAACGCAATTGGTCCAATAATTCAAGGTTTAAACCAACCTGTAAATGACCTATCACGTGGTTGCAGTGTAGATGAAATATACTATACTGCATGTATTACATCAATAATTGCAGGTAAAAAAAATGAAAATAATTAAAAATAACAAAAAATGCTTATTTTTTTTAATGTTTACTCTTTTTATTCTAATTAATATAAATTTATCATTTGTTTCTTCTTTTTCAGACAATTATTACGATATTTTTAAATGCGATAAAGACGGAGATGGTTTTTACAAAATATATGATATTAATGATCATGAATCATGTGAAATAATTGATTCAAACACAAAAAGTTTTTCATTAGATTATTTTGATTTAGATTCTGTTTTAAAAAACAATATTACTTTAATAAACGGAAGATTTTTTAATGAAACTAATATTGATAGTTTTAATAATGTTAAAAATTTAAGTTCATACTATGATAATATTACAGAATTTATTGGAATAATTATAGAGTTAATAGAAACAGAAAAATCGACACAAGAACATAGTAATAAACCTTATTTCTTTTTAGAAAATTCTAATGAAATAACCGATGCAACAACAGATAAAACAACAAATGATAAAATTTTTGAAGAATTATTAATAGAATCTGGAAAAGAACCTATAACAATAAAACTACTAAGAAATTCTCCATATATTGTTCCTAGATTATGTCTTATAGAAACTAACGAAGAAATATTTCAATTTGAAGGAAATTCTTTAAATGAAAATGATGAAACAAAAGAAAATAAGATATACAAAATTGAAAAATGGACTGCAACAAATTATGAAAAATGTAATGAAAATGTTTCAAGTAGAGATAATTTTTTAGAAAAAGAATTTTATCTATTTTGTAAAAATCCATTTCAAAATTATATAGAAAAAACATATGAAAATAATGAAGCTAAAGATTTAGTAAATTGTTATGTAACAAATAATAAAAATATTAAATCTGATATAACAAATACTGAAACATCTGAAATTCTTGAAAACGAAAATTCTACAAATGAAAATGAAACAAATACTGAGACAAATAATGAAACAAATATCATCGATATTTTTTCAACAACTAATAAACTTCAAGAAATAAATACAAGAATTGATGACTTTTCTAATACAATTTTAATCAAAAATCAACAAACAATAGAACTAACAAACACAATAACACAAAAAGAAAATGTAAAAACCGACTTAAAAAATAAAATTGATTCAGAAATTTCAAAAGAAACAAATGCAACAAAAAAAATAATTTTAGAACAAACAAAAGAAATAATAGAAAATAATAATATTGTTGAAACAAAAACAAATTTAGAAATAAAAAGTATAGAAAATCTAACAAAAATATCAATAAAAATAGATTCAGAATTAGAAGGAAATAAAGAAGACTTTAAAATAATACAAAATATCGATAAATCTTTTATTGATTCTGCAAGTAAAATTATATACAATAAAACAAAATATTCATTAACTATTTTGATTGATGATCCATTAATTATGTGGAACTTTCTAAATGAAGAAGAACTACAAAAAAGGGAGATAGAATATTACGTTGATGAAGAAATTGAGAGTTCTAATCAAGAAGAAATGGAAGTCGTTGTTATAAATACTAATGAACCATTATCAACGCCTATTGAAGAAGATATAACAACAAATGAAACAATTAATGAAAATATAAATAATGAATCAATAACTATTGAAGAAAATACAACAATAAATGAAATTATAAATGAAAACATAAACAACAATTCAATTAATAATAACACAAACAAAGAAGATATCAATGAACAAAAAAACACATCAACAACAAATCATAATGAAGAAAATACTAATGAACACATAAAAGAAATTAATCCCGAAATTATTGACGAAAAAGAAAATTTAATATCAATAATATTAGGACTTTCATTAATTCCTACTATTATCTTTTTACTTGTTTTCTTTGAAAAATTTAAAAAGAAAAAAGAAGAACATTACGAAGGAGTTTTTCAAAATGAACCTCAAACTCAATATTTTCAAAATATAAATCAAGCCACACAAAATAATAATTTAAAAATTAATGATCAACAAAGACAAAAGTTATATGATGCTATTAATAAATTAAATAAATAATTTATTTATTAAGAAATATTATTCATTATAAAAAAAAATTAATAAAAAGAGAAATAAGAAAAATAAAAGAAATAAAAAAATAAAAGAAATAAAAAAATAAATAATCTAAAAAATCTGATGATATTATTAATAATAACTACTTAATTATAATAAATTATTTGTCCATTCTTGGATATATTCCTTGATTCATTATTACTTTTTCTATCTTTAAAGCAATAGCATTTGAATTATTTTTAATCTCTTTAGAACTAATAAGAGCTTTGCCAAAACAAACCAATTCTCCTTTTAATGTTAATACTGCAACGATATCATCTTTTCTAAATCTATGCTCTAATTTTGCTATACCTGGTGATTTTAAATCGATACCATTTATCATACTTGAAACTGCTGAATCTACTATCCATATTTTTGGAATATGATCTATACATTCTTCGATATTTAATATTATTTTATTTAACATAAATGAATCATTTTTTTCTTTATAAAAATAATAAGCATCTGAAATTTCTTGTAAATTATGAATTGTATTTTCTCTTATTGGACCAACTCTTGTTCTTCTAAGTTCTACCATATTTGCTCCACATCCTAAGAATTCTCCTATATCATAACAAAGTTTTCTTATATATGTTCCTGCTTGACATCCAACCTTAAATAAAACATTTTGACCTTTTATTTCCAATATTTTTATATAATAAATTGTTCTATATCTTTCTTTTCTAACAACAGCACTTTTTACGGGTGGTTTTTGTTTGATTCTTCCAACAAATTTATCAATTGTTTCAACAAGTTTTTTTTCACTAATTTTTTTATGAATTCTCATTAAACAAACATATTCTTTTCCTGATTCTAAGAAAAATTCTAAAGATTTTGTTCCTTTGTTTAATGCTATTGGTAAAATTCCAGTTACTGCTGGATCTAGAGTTCCTGAATGCCCACATTTTTCGATATTTAAAATTCTTTTTAGCATACCTGATATTTCATGACTTGTTGGCCCTGATGGTTTATCTACGTTTATTAATCCATATTCTAATTTTTCTTCTATGGTTCTATCTTCTATATTTTTACCATAATCTGGACTAGTATTTGCTTGTTTTAAAGTAATAATTTTAAATTCTAATTTTTCATAGGGCAAAAGACACATGCATGACACCTTTATATATTGAAATAGTGTTTATCATTATAAAGTTTTATAAAATAATACAAGGTGTTAAAGATTTCATTAAAATCAAAAGGAATTGGAGCAGAAAGAGAATTATTACATATGTTTTGGGCAAATAAATGGGCCTGTATAAGAGTTGCGGGTTCTGGGTCAATGATATATCCCTCACCTGATTTACTTGCTGGGAACAATCTTAGAAAGATTGCGATAGAATGTAAAATAACAAAAAGTGAATATCAATATTTCACAAAAAAGGAAATAGAAGAATTAATTGAATTTTCTAGACTCTTTGGAGCAGAAAGTTTTGTTTCAGTAAAATTTCAAGGACTTGGATGGAAATTTTTTACACTTGAAGATTTAAAAGAAACTGATAAAAAATATGTTTGTTCAAGACATCTTGCAGAGATTAGAGGTTTAGATTTTAATGATATTATTTAAAATAATAATAATAATAATAATAATATAATATGATAATAACATAATAAAATAAAATAAAATATAAAAAATATAGAAAATAAAAAAAAATTAAGAATAGTAATATAGTAAAAAAGTATATAAAATATTAAAAAATAACATAAAATAATAAAAAAAAGAAAAAATATTAAAAGAAAAAAAGAATAAGTAAAAAGATTAAAAAAATATAAAAATATAAAAAGTAAAAAAAATAAAAAAAATAAAGAAAGAAAAGATCAAATTATTTATTTTTCAATTCTTTTAAATTGAAAATTTTAGACATTGTATTCCAAAAATAATCATGCTGTGTCATATTAAATTTATGTAAATACTTTTGAATATCAATTAAATTACTAAAAATTGTTTCAATTCTTACATTTGCATCATAATAATTATTTAAAATTCTGAAAATATCTAATTTTTCATCAACTAAGAACACTTCTTTTTTATCTAAATTGTTGTATAACCAATTATAATTTTTTTTATTATTATGTGAATACAATAATTTTATCAAAAACAAAAATCTTTCTTCTTCTAAATCAATTCCTAATAATTTCTTTAAATTAGCAATTATAAAAGAAAATTTACCTTGGTTTTCATTATTTAATTTTTCTAAATTTTTTATATAAATTCTCATTTTTTTTATATTTATTTTTAAATGTCCATTTTGCTTTAATTTATAGTTTTGATATTTTTTATATTGTTCATTTATTTTTTTGAAATCATCAGCCGCACTTGGAATATTTACTTTTTTATTCAATAAATTAGATAATATTTTTGAATAATAATCTTCAATATCTTTTTCTTTTAAATTAAAAATTATTTTTAAATTTTCAAAAATAAATCCTTGACTAACAAATATATCAATATTTTTAATAACATCTAATTTTATTTTATTAAATTCTTTATATTCAATTTCAAATGATTGTAAGAATTCTTTTTCGATTGCTTCAAAATTAATATTTTTATTTAAATAAATTTGATTATAATAATGAACATATATTTGAAAAGATGAAATTATTGATGTATTTGTTAAACAAAGTGAATAAAAAATATTTTTTGGATTATTGTTTAATAATTTATTTATCTTATCATCTTTTGAAAAAATTTCTCTTCTTTTTTCAAATTCTAAAAAATCTTTTTTGAAATCAACTTCACTTAAATTATAAAGGTTTTGTTGAAAATAATAATTTAATGAAAATGAATTTAACTTATCTATTTTTATTAAACTATTTTTAATATCATCAAATACATAATAAACTGAACTTAATGATTTCTTTGATGTAAATTTTATGGTTCTTTGTAAATTTGTAATAATATTATTATTAATTACTTCTATTAATTTTTCTCCTTCTTTTTCTCTTTCATTAATATCTGCAACTACTTTTTTAAGATTTTTATATTCATCAATTATATTTTTTTGAAATTCTTTTTGATCTTTTTTAAATTCTTCTTGCATTTTTTTTAATTCAGATATTCCATCAACTTTTTGATCTATGTTGTTTAATCTTTCTCCAACTTCTTTTTGAGATTCATTTATTGATTTTACTAACTCTTTATTTATTCCAATTAGATAATTCACTCTTTTTCCTAAAATATTTTCTAAAATATCTTTTACTATTTTTTTATTTTGTGGATTATCTAAATTTACTAATTCCATTATTTTTTTTATTTGTAAATCATTTCTTTCAAAACCTTCTTTTATTTGTTTTGCAAGTGGTTCATAAACTTCTTTTTTTACTTGTACTAACATATTTTCTACTACTGCATTAATTTTTGATTCTAAGCTCTTTGATAATACTAATAAATCATTTAATGCACCTTTTATGTCTTTATGTGAATCTTTTATTATTTTTAATGATTGTTCATTATTTTTAGAAATTATTTCTTTTAATGATTCATATAATTTTAAATTATTAACAATAATTCCACTATAATTCTTTTGATTAAAGTCAAACAATTCTTTTATGGAATGCATTATATAAGTGCTTCCTTCTACCAATCCTTCACCTAAAACTGAAATAAAATTACCAAATTCATCCATAAATTTTTCTTGGTTATTTTCAAAATTATTAATTTTACTTATTATTTTAGCATTAGCAGCACCAACGCCTCTTTTAACTTTTTTTATTTCTAATAAGAATTCTCTTAATTTTTCTATTTCGTTAATTATCTCTTTATTATTTGGATTTTTTGAATCAGATTGTGCTTGAAGAGCTTCTATTTGACCTAAAATCTTTTCTTTTTCTATAATATCTTCTTTTTTATCATTAAAAGAATCTTGATTTTCTGTTGGGTTTTGAGAAATCAAAGTTTCTAATTCTTTTTTTTCTTTTTTTACATCTTCCTTTATTTCTCCAAAGATTGCTCTTATTTCATCTTCTTCTTCATTAGGCATTGTCATTAAAATTTCTGCTTCATTTCCTAAAGCATCTGGATCTCCTAAGTCTATTGCTTGCTCAACATTATTAATAACTCCTTTAACTATATCACTTTGATTTTTTGAAGATTGATCTATATCGCTTTTTACTTCTTCGTCTGCCTTCTCAACTTTTTTTTCTGCTTCTATAATTGGTTTATCTCTTTTTTCTCTTTCTTTTATTTCTTGTTTTATTTCTATTCCCTCAGGAGTTATCATTTTTGTTAAACTTGTTAATAACAAAATAACAAACACAATAAAAGAAATTTGCCAAATATTATATCCAATTATTAAAAACTTCAAGAAAGCATAATAAGGATTTGATTGTGAAACTAAATCATTAATATCATTTTCAAAACCTAATTTTAATTGATTATTTGTACTTAAATATCTAATACTTCCATCACTTAAAACTTCAACATTTAATCCATAACCTCCCATCAATAAAGGGAAAAAAATAATTAAAAATGCACCTAAGATTATTGCAAATCTTTTTAAATATAAACTTGAACCTTCAAAACTTTCATCTTCTTTAGAAAAAGCACTTTTAACTATTGCTATAACAAAAAATAAAAGTATAATAAATAAAAAATAAGGACTTGCTAGAAATAGTTTTCTAAATGTTCCAAATAAACCTGCATGAAGACCATAAGAAGTTGATATTCCCATTATTAATCCAAGAACATAACCTATTTTTCTTACATCTTCTTCATGTCCTTTCATTACATTTGCAAGACCATAAGAAATCAAAGTTATTGATAAGAAACTTAAAAATAAAGCATCTATAAAAAATGAATATTTGTCATAAAAATTTATTGCAACTTTTGATTTATCTTCTATTGCATAAGAAAAACTTGATATAACTAATACTAACATTAAAAAACTAAATATTTTATTTGAATTCATAGAAAAATTAAAGAGATTTCTATTTATAAAACTTACTATATTATATTTTTTAAATTGTCATACTTAATTAATATTTTAGATATTTAATATAATATAAAAATATTAAAATATTAAAATATTAAAAAATACAAAATTATCTTAAAAATAAATAATATATAAAAAAGAATTAAATATTAAAAAATATATAATAAAAAAGATAAAACAAAAAAGATAAAATAAGAAAATAAAATAAAAAAATAACGAAAATCAAGAAAAAAAAATTTAAAAAAAAAGATTTAAAAAAAAAGAAATAAAAAAAAAATAAAAAAATTAAGAAAAAAAAACAATCATTTCTTTGGTAATAACAACAACACTAAAACTCCTATTAACAATAAAACAAATACTGATAATAATATTGTTGTTCCATAATTTCCTGATTGATTATTTTCATTATTTTCGTTATCTCCATCAGTTATTATTGGTGGAACTGGTACATATTCTGAATCATCATCGTCACTATCATCATCGTCATCATCACTATCTATTGAACATGCTTGTTTTGTTAAACTTAATGAATTTATTGTTATAGCTTTATTATCATAATAAATATAACCTAATATAGTATATTTTTTCTCAGGTAAATTTTTTATGTCATATGTCTTTGAAAAGCTATATTCATCATCTTCACCATATTTTTCAACTTCAACCAAATCAAAAACTGTATCAATTCCTAAATCATTACTTGCTACTTGAACAATAACGTTTCTATTTCTTGAACCTAAATTTTGGATTGTTCCACTTATGGTAAATCTATCTTCACATTTTATTGTTGATGGACTTAATTTTAATTCTGTGAAAACAACATGTGTTGTTTTTCTTTCAATATCTAAGTCTAATTCAGCTACTAAATCTTCAAATGAATTACTATCTTCATCTTCATATTCTACAGTTATTATAACTCTGTATTCTGAGATATCTTCATCTAAGTCTAATGGTAAACTAACATCAAAATTATATGTACTTGATTTACTTGCTTTTAATTCGAAATCTTTTTCAAATTCTAAATCGTCTCCATCATCTATTTCTTCAATTATTAAATTAATTACTCCATCAATATCTCCTTCATCATCTGAAGAATCGTATAGATTTTCTAATTTTAATTTTAAAATAAAAGACTCTCCTGGATTAGCTGTAAAAGATGATCCATCAGACAATTCTTTTTTATTTGTATTATCACTAAATTCTACTGTTATATCTTCAATTTCTAATTTTGGTGAAACAACTCTTCTTAAAGAAAATGTTCTTTGAATTGTTTCATATCCATCTGATAAGTTTACTTGGAATGAGTATGTTCCTCCAACTCTTAAATTTGAAAGTCCATAAATTAATCCTGTAGAACTTACAGAAACATCAGCTGGTAAAGTTACAGGTGTTACAGTAATTATGTCAGAATCTGCATCATACATCTTTAATTGATATGTACTTAAAGATTCATCAACTCTAATTGTTGCAGATTCATTTAATTCTGGAACTGAGTTTAACATTTGTTCTGAAACAACTCTATAAGTTGAAAAATGATCAACTGTAAACCAAACAATTCCGTTTTCATAATTAACAACTAAACTTGAACAATTATCTCTTAAAAATCTTTTTTCAGTTACTTTTCCTGATGCACATGAAACAATTGGTTTTGAACTAAATCCTGTTAAACTGATATTAGCTTTATTATCACCTAAAATTGTTCCTGATAATACATGAATTAAAACATCTTTATTTACTCCTGATGTTGATTCTGAAAAATCAATCCATGATGATAAATCAATTGGTTTAGTTGATAAATCTAATCTATTAACCCAATCAATTGTTACTCCACTTCTTGAAATTTTAATATCTGCATTGGAAATATCTGAAAAATCTCCATCAACAACAAAAGAAGAAACAACTGGTTTATCAACCCATGAAATTGTTATTGCTTTTTTAACAGTATGTGTTGAATTATGAACAATTTCAACTTCGACACTTGTAGAATTACCTACATCTGCTTGAGTTAAAACAATTTCTTTTCCTGTAGTTCCTTTATCAACACTATTTATTTTATATAAAAAAGTATTTGTATCTGGATCTTCTATTGTAAATGTAATTGGACTTAAAAATCCTCTATAAAATTGATATGTTGTTTGATTTAATACAATTACTGGAATATCATCTACTGGCAAAACATTTATGTTAAATTGCATGTTAAGTGGATTTGAAATATAAGAACTATCTAATATTGTTAAATTTACAATGCAACTTCCATAAAAATTTTCATTTGGTGTAAAAATAAAATCTGTTCCTGAAATTCTTCCAGTACAATCTGTTCCTGAAAAAACATATGACAAACCTGCTATTCCATCATCATCATAAAACCAACTATTTACATTACCATTACTATCAATACTAAAATTTATTGGAATAGTTACTGAATTATCTTCATTAGTTTGTAAATTAACTGTTGCTTGATTTAAAAAAGGAATTGCATCTAATGTGTTTACTGAAAGAACAATTTTCTTTGTATATTGAAATGTAATAGAATCATATGTTACATTATATTTTACATTATATTCTGAATTTCCATTTTTTGTATAAAATACATTTGTGAATTTTATCTTTCCTGATGCTATTTGTGAATTAACAAAAGCTCCAGTTAAAGGAGTTATACTATCTAAAACAATTGATAATCCTGCAATATTATTAAAATTTGCTCTTTGAGTTTCTAATAATGAATTACTATCAATTTCTTTTATAACATCTAAATTATAATCAACTTTTTCATTAATTGAAGTTGAATATACTTGAGAAGCAAATGAAACAGTAATATCTTTTTCGCTTAATAATACACTATCAAAAGTATCATAAACTTTTACTTTATAATTTCCAGCTGGTGCTGAAGAATTAAGTAAAAAAGTTAAATTAAAAAATACTTGATTTGTATAATTTTTTCCAAAAAATAAATTATCTGCTTTATCTCTTACTTCTATTCTGAAATCATCGCTTGTAATTGGTGTATTATTTGTCATATTAACAACTAATCCTTGGATGTATTTCATTGAATCATAAGAATTAAATGTAGTTGTTGGCACATTTGCAGTCCAATCACCAGCTGCACTTAATCCAAAACTCATCATTATTACACTAAATAATAATAGATATCCTATATTTTTTATTTTCATGGTCTTCCACCTAATATTGATTACTACTTGATAGTAAACTTTATTCATTTATAAAGATTTCCTTTTTGTTATCATTGAGTAGTGTTTACAATTTTTTCCTTTATATTAAATTAAATTTATAAAGATATATAATATTTTTGATATATGACAAAAATAATATTAGACACAAACTCATTAATTCATTGCATTGAAAACAAAATAAATTATTATGTTATTTTAGAAGAAAAACTTGGATATGTAGAATTCTTTATTTTAAAACAAAGCCTTGATGAATTAAAAAAAATAGAAATAAAACCAAGAATAAAAAAATTAGTATTAGAAATAATAAATAAAGATACAAAAATAATAGAATACAAACCTGAAATTTCTTATGTAGATCAATTAATAATAGATTACACGAAAGAAAACTCTGATTTTGTAGTTTTTACTCAAGATAAAGAACTACTAAAGAAATTAAAATCAGAAAAAATAAATTCGTGTTACATTTCTAAAAACAAGAGAATAAACTATCAATAATTTTTCTATTTAAAATTTAATTTTTTAATATTTTAACATATTGATATTTATTTAAATGAAAAATAAAATAAATAGATAAAAATAGAACAGATAAAAATAAAATTTTTAGAATAAAAATTAAGATAGCAGCTTTCCTTAGTTCCCGATCAAAAGACCAGTACAGTAAGGAACGTAGATTAGCTTGACTACCGGGTTCGAAATGAGACCGGGTAAACCTAACCGCTTTGACCGCATACTTTTTTGAAAAAAAGATTCATATATAAACTTAACTAAATTTATAATAAATTTATAATAAATTCATATAAAAATTACAAAATATAATATAAAATGGATAGTAATTAATAATAATAATAATAATAATAAAATATAATAAAATAAAAAATGAAAATAAAAAATAGAAAAATAAAAAATAGAAAAATAAAAAATAGAAAAATAAAAATTAGATAATAGATAAAAACAAAAAAACATATAATAAAAATATAAAAATAAACAAAATATGCAAAAGCTTTTTAATAAGAATAAATTATCATAGAACATGATAAAAGATATTGACTTTGGAAAATTAACAATCGATGTTCAAATTGGAAAAAATAAAATCAACGAAAATCTAATTGAACATATAAAAAAAGTATTAAAATCAAAAGAAGTTACAAAAATAAAAATGCTTCAAAATTTTTTAAATGATGAAGATTTAGTTGGAAACAAAGATAAAAAAAAAGAAATAATAAAAGATCTTGAAAAACAAACAGAAAGTAAATGTGTATTTTTTGTAGGAAATACTTTTTGTTTATACAAGAAAAAAATCGTTCAAAAAAAAACAATCGATGAAAAATACAAACCAACACAGAAAATATTTAATAAATTTAGTAAAATAAAAACTGAAAAAGACAACTTAAATCCACCAAAAAGATTTATTAAAGAAAAACCAAAAATTAGATATGATAATAGAAAAAATTTCAAAATGAAAGGACCACAAAAATAATTATTTTTATCATTTTTTTTAATTAAAAAAAACTTTAATAAAATTAAATAATAAGGAAAACAAAAAAAATAATAAAAAAATATAAAAATCATTAACATAAAATTATAAAAAGACTTAATTTTAAACATTATTAAAAACGTAACAAACTAGGTTAAAATGAAAATAAAAGAATTACCTATTGAAACAATTAACAAAATTTCTGCAGGTGAAGTTGTTGTAGATTCAACAAGTGTAGTTAAAGAATTAATTGAAAATTCTATTGATGCAAATTCAACAAAAATACAAATAGATTTAATAGAAAATGGAAAAAAATCTATTATTTTAACAGATAATGGAGAAGGCATTGAAAAAGATGACCTTATTCTTACAATAAAAAGACATGCAACAAGTAAAATATATGATGAAGAAGATTTATTTAACATTTCAAGCATGGGTTTTAGAGGTGAAGCACTTTATAGTATAAGTAGTGTTTCACATTTTTCAATAATTTCAAAACCAAAAAATCAAGAAATAGGATATGGATTATTTGTAAATGAAGTTTTTGATGAAACAAATAGTGAAACAAAAGATAAAATAAACAGTGAAACAAAAAATAAAATAAATTCTAATATATTAATAATCGATAATAAAAAAGTTGAAGTAAAACCAAGCCCAATAAATGAAGGAACAAAAATAATTGTAAACGATTTATTTTACAACATCCCTGTTAGAAAAAAATTTTTAACTAATTCAACAAATTTATTAAAAAATATAATCCAAATAATTGAAAATTTTTCAATAATATATCCAAATATTGATTTTATTTTAACTAATAAAAAAAATGAAAAGAAACAAGAATTAATTAACACTACTCAAAAAAATCAAAAAAAAAGAATCCAAGATTTCTTTGAATTAAATAATGAAGATATTTATGATTTTAAAAAAAATATTATGTTTAATGAATTTGAAACGAAAAAGAATGAATTCAATCAAGAAAAATTAAAAGAAAATACAAATGATTTAGAAAAAAATCATTTTATAAAAGTCAATGGTTTCATATCATCACCATATAAAAACTTTTCAAATAAAAAATTACACATTTTTGTAAATAATAGATTAATTGATTATAAAATAATTAATGATGCAATATATAACGCTCACAAAACATTTCTTTTTGTAAATAGACACCCTTTTGTGTTTTTAGATATCAAAGTTAATCCAATCGATATAGATGTAAATATTCATCCAAGTAAAAAAGAAATAAAATATAGATTTGAATCAACTTTATATCATTTTATTTACGAATTAATTAAAGAAACTTTATATGAAAACACAAAAGCAAGAGAAATAACTCAAAATGAATCTAAAAAAGATAATACAAATGAAATAAAAAAAAACATCTATAATTTTGAAAACCACAAAGATTATCAAGATGAAAAAAATGAAATACAAAGACAAAATAATATAAGACAAAAAGAAATAAATCTAGAAAATGAAATTATAAATGATGATATTGAAGAAAGAAAAATTAATGAAAAAATCATTAATCAAATTAAGATTGATAATGATAATAATAGTAATAAAGAAATCAATAATATAAATATAAAAGATTTTGAAAATCAAAACATAAATAAAAAATATAATAATTTTTATCAAGATAAATTATCAATAAATGAAGAAACGCAACAATACGAAGAAAATAAAAATGATAACAACAACTTTAATTCAAATAATATTAAATTAAAAGTAATTGGAGTTTTTCACGATACATATTTTTTAATAGAATTAAACGAAGAATTATACATAGTTGATCAACATGCTTTAGAAGAAAGATTAAACTATGAAAAAAATATGAAAGAATATCTAAATAATTCGATATCCATACAAAATTTAATTCAACCTGTAATTTTAGAATTAACAAATACTCAATATTTAACTTCAATAAACAATAAAGAAAAGATCGAAAAATTTGGATTCATATTTGATGATTTTGGTGATAAATCAATAGTTATAAGAAGTATTCCCATAATTCTTCAAAAACAATCAAGTATTGATTTATTTAAAGAACTTATAGATAATATCGAAAAAGAAGAAACAAATATTGAAGAAATAATAAACAAAACAATAATTTCAATGTCATGCAAAGAATCGATTAAAGCAAATAATTTAATTTCAAATGATTATATAAAAAACGTATTCTTAAAAACTTTAGAATTAAATAATCCCTATCAATGTCCTCATGGAAGACCAACAATGATAAAATATTCTTTAAACGATATAGAAAAATTATTTAAAAGAAAATAAAAAAAATCATAAATTAAAAAATAATTTATGGCCATAATGTTATTTTTTGTGCACTAATAACATCTGGAATAGTTAATGAAAAACTTACAATAGAACCCCTTTTTGGAACAAATTGAAATTCTACTTTTTGATTTGGTTTTAAAACTTTCGCATCTGAAAATTTATATAATAATCTCAAGATTTCACCAGATTCTACAATAAAATTACTGTTTCCTAAACTTGTTACAGAACAATATCTTGTTTCTGGAATTAAATGATTTATATTATCTAAACTACAAACGTATTCTATTGGATTTAATGTTATTTTTAAAGCACCATCGGTTGGTTTTATAACATTTGCTTCGGTTATTGTTAGCTCTGCAGTAACAAATCCCCATGCTAAATTTCCAGTACCATAATCTTCTTCTTTTATCATAACATCTGAAACATTTATAACATTGCCAACTTCTATTTTATCATTTAAAATTGCAAAAGCAATTCTATCGTTTTTTGATAATTTAAATTCTAAAGCATCAACTGAAGAATTATAAGAAACAATTCTTATTTGGTCTTCATATATATCTCCATCTAAATCTCTTGAAATTGTATAATTTGTTGTTACAGTTTCTCCATGAATTGTATCAAAAGGATCTCCATTTAAGTCAATATCGTTTGTTTGAGTTTGAAGAGTTGCACCTAAAGAAAAATCTTTTGATGTGAAAGTCATACCTGCACTTTTTAATTGGACATCAGGGGAACCTGCACTCAATCTTATCAATACCTCTAAAGATTCAATTTCTTCATTTAAAACATCTGCATTTCCTAATATAGAAATAACATCTATTCCTGTAACTAATCTCTCTCTTGCTTCATTACCAACAGCATATGCTCTGTCTTGCAAGGCAGATGAAGTCATAACTAGTACTGATGCTGCAACTGAAGCGACTAATACCATTGCAATAAATATAATCATGGTACCTACACCATCTACAGCTTTTTTGGATTTTATTTTCATCTTCAACTCACTTATGTAATTCATTATAGTTTATTATTATTAAATGTTTTTAACCACTATTTAGTAAACTTTATTATAATTCTTTCTTTGTCGCCTTCCATCGACTCTGTTTCAACCTTTAAACCATCTAAATCTTTTAAAGATTTTACAACAGGATATTTACAAGGATATTTATTATCCTTTATTCCAATCCAATATCTTGATTTTACTTTTTTGTCTTGAAATAAAGAAACTTCATATTCTTCTTCAATCATTTCATTTAATTCATTTTGTAATTCTTCAATATAATATTCAATTGGTTCATCTATTTTATAATCAATGTATGCATAATCTTCTAGTATTTCATTTTTTAATAATTTTTCATAATATGTTAAATTTTTAAAAATAAAATAAACAAAGTGCATAGCAGTATTTAATTTCATCAATTTAATTCTTCTTTTTTCATCTAATTTCAAAACTACCATGTCTCCTTTTTTAAAATTAGGTTCTTTTTCCAAAGTATGAACTACTTTATCAGATTTTTGTACAACATCAATTACTTTTATTCCATTTATTGTACCTTTATCACAAACAATCTCTGTTGTTGTTGGTATAAAAATTGATTCGTTTAAAATAACTTTTTTTCCTTCTATTTTATCGACTTTAACTTTTGTCTCAAATAAATCTGGTTTATCATAGTACAAAAACATTTTAATCATCTTTTTTCATGTTTATTTTTTCTTGATTATTCATATATTTTTTTAATACTTTAGGAATAATAATACTACCATCTTTTTGTTGATTATTTTCCATTATTGCAATTAATGCTCTTGGAGATGCTATTACTGTATTATTTAATGTGTGAGCAAAATCTGTTTCTCCATTCAATTCATATTTTATTTTTAATCTTCTTGCTTGAGCTTGTTCCATATTTGTGCAAGAACCAACTTCAAAATATTTTTTTTGTCTTGGAGACCATGCTTCTACATCTGCGGATTTCGCCTTTAAATCAGCCAAATCACCAGAACAGCATTCTAATTTTCTGACAGGTACATTTAAACCTTTAAAAATCTCAACTGTATAATTCAACATTTTATCATACCAATCATATGATTCTTCTGGAAGACATACAACAACCATTTCTTGTTTTTCAAATTGATGTACTCTATAAAATCCTCTTTCTTCAATTCCATGTGCACCAACTTCTTTTCTAAAACAAGCAGAATAAGCTGTGTATTTATATGGAAGTTCTTTTGCATTAAACTTTTTTTCTTTAAACATTCCAATTAAAGAATGTTCTGATGTTCCTATTAAATATAAATCTTCATTTTCAATTTTATACATCATAGCATCTTTTTCTTCAAAACTCATAACTCCTTCTACAACTTCTGATCTTATCATATATGGAGTAATTATTAATTCAAAACCTTTTTCAATCATATAATCTCTAGCATATGAAAGTATGGCACTATGAAGTCTTGCTATATCTCCTTTTAGAAAATAAAATCCATTTCCTGAATTTTTTCTTGCTGTTTCAAAATCGGCACCATTTAATTTTAAAGCAAGTTCAGCATGATTAAAAATTTCATAATCATAAACTTTTGGTTCTCCTATTTTTTCTAATTCAACATTATCTGAATCATCTTTTCCTATAGGAACTGATTCATGAATCATATTAGGAATTTTAAACATTATTTCATTAATTTTACTTTCTAATTCAAGTCTTCTTTTTTCAATTATTTCAATTTTTTCTGGAATTTCTTTTGCTTCATTTTTTGCAATTTTTAAATTTTCTAAATCATTATTTTTTACATAAAGAGCAATCGATTTTGAAACTTTATTTCTTTGAGAACGTAAATCATCTTCTTGATATTTTAGATCTCTATATTCTTTATCATATTCTAAAACTTTATCTACTAATGCAACTTTATAATCTTGAAATTTTTTTTTAATATTTTCCTTAACTTTATCTGGATTTTCTCTTATCAATTTTATGTCTATCATCTTAATCTCTTCTTCATATCTTTATATTTAATTTATCTTTATTATTATTAATTATTTCTTCCTAATTCTTTAAAATCTTTTGCAATTCTTCCTAATTCATTTATATTCTCTGTAAAAACAGGTAATACTTTTTGAAAAACTCTTTCCATTGCTTTTAAATCTGTACCAATTCCTACAATATTTTTATCATAATCTCCAATTTTTCCTAATATAGATGAATTTAAATTATTAAAATCTTCTCTTAACAAACTAAATTTAAAATCCATTTCATCAACTCTTCTTGAAATTTCATCTCTATATTTTTCTAATTCTTCTATTTTTTTTAAAGAATCTGATAATTTTTCTGAAACAACTGCTTCAATTATTTCTTGTAATTTATTTAATAAATCATCATCTGAAGAATCTTCTTGCATTTGATCTTGCATTTGCATAGGTTGCATTCCTGGCATAGGTTGTCCTGGAAATTGATTCATTTGCATATTTTGTGGTGGTTGCATTGGGTCCATAATTAATACCTCTTTTAATTAATAAATTAATGAATTTATAATATATTGTGTAAGAGATTATATAAATACTATTATATAAATCTTACAATTATTCTTTTTACATTTTTTTTCTTATCTATTAATTTATTAAAAATAATTTTTAAAAATAATAAATTAATAATCTAAAAATACATTAAATAAAAAAATCAATAAATTATATTTTATCTATCTTATCAAAAACAGATTCTTTAGATTTTATTTCATCTTCCAAATCTTCAAAAATATCTTTTTCTTCTTTATTATTTTCTTTATTATCTTTTTTATCTTTATTTTCTTGGTTTTTATCAATATCTTTACTAATTATTTTTTCTATTTCATCATTTGATTTATTTTCTGTTTTTTCTGTCGATTTTGTTTCATCATCATTTAACAAAGATTCTATTTCTTTTTTAAGATCATCTTTTCTTTGTTTTAACTCATTTTCTCTTCTTGCTTCTATTTCTTTTAATTGATCTATCATTTCTGCTTCTTTGTTTTCTTTTTTAATTCCTTCAATATCTTCCATTGTTATTTTTCTACTATTTGTTTCTTGAATTTCTTTTAATTTTTTAACAGCTCTTAATTTTTCTAATAATTCTTCTTTTGATAAATTTTTAAAATCATCTTTTGAAAAAGATTGTTTTTCTTCTTCTTTTATTTGTTTTGATTTTATATTTATTCTATTAATAATTCCTTGTCTTTTTTCTTTTGAACTTGTTGTAAATGATTTTGAATTTTTAAGTTTCTCAGATAAATTACTAACATTTTCTTTGTTAATATTTATATTTTTTATACTATTAAATTTATTTTCATTTGATGTATTTACAAATTCTTTTGAAAAATTATCATTATTAATTCTTGAATTATTATTCATTCTTCTTTGAATTATACTTTGACCTGCATTTCTTGAATTTGATCCAAAACTCATTTGATTCATATTTCTATTAATGTTTCCATTTTGATTATTCTGATCAAATTGATTGCTTTGATTATTTTGATTACTTTGATTTGTTTGATCATTCTTTTTATTAGTATTTTTATCATAATTATTCTTGCTTTTATGAGCATATGCATAATAACCAAATGAACCTACAATTAAAATTATAAAACCTAATCCAATGTATAATAATGACATTAATGGATTTTTTTCTTTAAATCCTGCTTCTTTTGCGTCTTCTTCATTTTGTTCTTTCATAGATTCTAATTCTGATTGGGTATATTGAGAACATTGTTTTGTTAATTGTGAACATACCCCTGTTTGACAATCTGAATCTTTTGAACAATATAAACCAACATCACATTTTTCACAACTACTTCCTCCGCAATCAACATCAGATTCGTATTGGTTTTTAAATCCATCATCACATGTTGGAATTTTACAAATTTTTTCATCTAAATTACAAAAGCCTGATTGACAATCTGAATCTTTTTCGCATTTTGAATCAACTTCGCATTTTAATCCTCTAATTGTACAAGGACCTCCGCAATCACGACCCATTTCACCTAAACTTGTATCAAAAATATAATTATAACAATGATTTAATACACAATATCCTTTAACACAATCCGCATTGTCTTGACAATCAGCATTTCTATTGCAATAAGCATTTAATTCACATTTTTTACAAGGTCCTCCACAATCAATATCAGATTCTCCTTGATTTTTAATTCCATCACTACACGTTGCAATTCCTTCAGGAGTTAAACTTAAATCTTTTTTAAATCTTGAACATTTTTCTATTATATTTCCTGCACCATCTTTAACAAAAAGACAAACTTCGTATTCTCTATCAATTTCTAAAGTATAAGGAATTTCTATTTCTTTTGAAATGTTTTTTTCTTTTTTGTAATTTATTCCATAATTACTACAATCTAAACTTTTTCCTTCTATTTTTAAAAAACACTCTTTAAATTCAAAATTATCGTACAAACTAATACTTGCATTTATTACATTTTTATATGTATCTCTTGCATTTATTGATACTTCTGGATCTAAGAAATCAAAATAAAGAATTTTACTCATATCGTCTTTTAATCCAAAACTTGCAAAATTTTCAAAACTACAATTAACAATTAGATGAATTTCGCTTAAATCTTTTATAATTGGACGATCTGGAATAATAACTTCATGAATTTTTCTTGCAATATTTAAAGAAACAGGTGATTCATTGAATTCTGTTATTTTATATTTGCATGTAGATTCTCTATTAGTACTTATTATAAATTTTAAATCTCTATTCAAATATTTATCTGGCTTTATTGATAATATTTTGTTGTCTGCTTGTGAATCTACTAAAACAGTAAACTCTTTTTCTACCATATTTCCAACAAAATCTTCACACTCAAGCTTAAAATCATATTCTTTATTATTTAAATTTGTAACAAGCAAAGATATTCCATCTTTTTTATACTCACTTGTAAATACACCTTGAAAATCATTATGTGAGTATTTACAAATAACTGGTTCTGATGCATTTATTTTAATTTCTAAAATTTCGTTATAAATAACATTATCTCCGTAAGTAAAATCAATTTCAGGTAGTTTATCATCTAAAACAATTTTATAATTATAAACTTGAGAATATTCTATTTCGAATATATCATATAATTTCATATCTAAAAAGTATTCCTCTTGTCCTTCTTCTGGCATTGTAAAACTTAAAGATTCAAAATCTATTGAAAATACATGATTATTTATTGTTAATTCATTAAAACCACCAGCATCTGATTTTTCTTTATATAATTTATATTCCATTTTTTTTAATTGTTCTGTAGATGTAAATTCTAAATCGTTTTCTAATGTATTAATCAATATATAATTAATATTATTAATTTTCTTTTGTTTAAAATTTGTTGTTAAAGATGGAATTGGTCTTGTTATCCTTATTGTACTTGTTTTTTCTTTTAATTCGTTATTATGATCAAGATATTTTAATACAAAATTATATGCTCCTTCATATAAAAAATCTATACCTTCTAAAGTAAATTCATAATAATCATCTGAAACTTTATCATAATTTAAATTTATTATAGTAGGACCTTGATACAAATATGCATCTATTATATTTGGTTTATAATTTGAATCTAATTTTACCATTATTTCTGGTTTTAAATTATTAATTTCTAAACTAATTGTAAATTGTGTTAAAATTACAACTGCAATACTTATTAAAAAAATCATTTGAATTATTTTTTTATTATATTTTACCATTTTTATCTATATTTTTCAATTTATATTATATTTTTGTTATATGTTTTTATCTTTTATTGTTTTTTTATTAATTTTTATTAATTTTTATTAATTTTTATTAATTTAATTACTTTTTTAATTAATATTCTTTACATAATAATCTGTTACAAATTCATTTGTATCTAAATATTGAGTATAAATTAAATCATCATTTTTCAAAATTACTGCTGAATTTAATTCACCTTGTAATAAATTGAAATTTGCTATTGTTTGTGCTGTTTGTTGAATTATATTTTCTGATTTTTTACAAAAGGTTATATTAAAACTATTAAAAATTTCTATTCTTTCAACATTTCCACAATATTTAAATTTGTTTGGAGTGTAATTTATTGTATATAAATAATTATTTGAAAGATCAACTCCATAACTTAATTTTGAATCTGATTCGTACCTTTTTAACAATTCTTTTGCTATTTGGTTTTCATCATTATCTGTAAATTCTAATAAATAATTTCCAGATAAATAAAAAAATTCTTCTTTTCCTGCTTTTTTAAAAATTACAGTATTATCTATAACTTTAAATGCATCGAATTCTTTTTGAAGAAATACATTATTCAAATATTCTTTATTTTCATTAATATTAATTGAAATTTTAATACTATAACTACCTAAACTTACTGAATAATTGTGAGATTTATCAATTTCTGAATAAGAATATGATCCTGATGGAGCTATATTTACTATTTCTTTAAAGCAATCATCTTTACAATCTTCTTTTTCACAAATATTATTTCCACATTTTTTATAAAAATCATTTATTGGATCTTTGAAATATAAACTACCTTTTTCTCCTCTATAAGATATTTCATTAATACTATAATTTAAAGAATCTTTTTTGTAATATAAATAATCAAATTCATATTTTACTGAATCATTTACTAAAAATTGAACTCTTATGTAATTCATATCGTTATTTGAATTTATTGAATATGATTTTACTGCTTTATTTGATATTGAATTTAAAAAAATAGAGTTAAAATCAATTCTATCTTCATTTCCATTTTGATTATTTATAATTTTTATTTGATAATCTGAATTTTCTTTTTTATCAAAGATAAATCTTATATCTGGATTACTTTCAAAAATAGGAATTTTATTAGATAAAAAATTGTTTTCAATTATATCGTATTTAAAATTATGAACATTTTTTATCCATGTATAATTTTTTTTAATAATCTGTGAATCTAATGATTCTATTTCTATTACAAAATTATTTATTTGTTCTTGAGTATATGACGAAGTATTTACAAAACATTTTTTGTTATTTCCAATATCAATACAATTATTTATTGAATAGGCATTATTATTGATTTTTAATGTGTCTAAATTTGCATTATCTTTATTTTCAATTATTAATATGAAATCATCATATAAAGTTCCATCTATATCATTTGTTACTATATCAACATCTGTTGACTCATAAATAATCTTGTAATGTTTCTTTCCTTCAGTATTTGTTGCTAAATCTGATATTTCAAATTCGATATTATTATCATTTACATAGGTATCAGCTAATAAATATTTTCCTATTGAAAAATTAAATTCTAAACCATTTTTTGTTATATTTATTTCTTGAAGTGATGGGTCGTAATATAAATTTTTAAAAGTTAATTTCCCTGTTTCATTTATATTTACATTTAATTTTATATTTTTATTTGAAAAAGTAATATTGTTTGATGTGTACGGAGATAAATATGTTTCATTTAAAAGATCATATATTTTATTATTTTTTTCATCTTTAAAATTTAATTCATTTATTTTTAAATTAATATCAAAATAAATTTTCCAATTTTTTAAATAATCGCTGAATCCTTCTTTTGAACAATTCAATGTTAAGTTTAATTCTCCATCATCAAAATCTAAATCTTCATCAGTATATGCATAAAAATTAATAATTGATGAATAACCTATAATCTGAATTGAAGTTCCTGTTATTATAGTGTAATAATTTCCTTTATTGTCTTTTAATTCACAATCATTTCCATCTATTGGCATTCTTGAATTAAATCTAACTTTAAAGTTATAAGTATTTGAAGATGCAATAGGTGTTAAATTATAAACTGGATATTTTAAATTTGGATCATAAACAATATTTTTCTCTACTATTTTTTCTCCACATATAAAAGTAATTTTATTTTCTCCTTCTTGTAAAGTTTTAAAAAATTCATAATAACTTTTTAATTGTATTATACTTCCTTCTTGAAAAACACAAGGTTCATTTGAAAAATATATCAATTCACCTGATAATTTTGAATTTTTTGTAAAAAATGTTTCACCAATATAATATCCAATATTTGAATAATAAATATCAAAATCACTTTCTAAAAAACCTCCATATTGAATATTTACTTTGTTCCAAACAAGTCCTAAATTATCAATTTTTGAATCTTCGATAGTAACTCCAACTGAAATTGTATTTTGAATTAATACTAAAAAAAGTAAAAATAAAGATAATAATATTTTTTTTTGTTTAAAAATCATCTTAATCATTCTCATCAAAAACTTGTGAATAAAACTTATCGTTTGCTATATTATAATAATAACTTGGATTAGAAATTATTATTTTATCTGTTACATTTATTGTTAATATTGAATATTTTTTATTTTCTAAATCTATATAATAATTATATTTATTATTATAATAATCTTTATTGTCATATCCTGATAAATATTCTATATCTGATTTTATATTTACTTTTTTACCATAAATATAATTTATTTCATTTGAATAATATGAATTTTCTAATATTTTATTTTTGATTTCTTTTAAATTATATTCACTTTCTATTGTTATTGTTTTGTTATCTAATAATATATGTTCATTGTTATATTCACAATAGTATTGCATTAATGTATTATTTTCTAAAATTAAAACTTCTTGATTTTTATATTTATTACCATCATATATTACATAATTTTCTAAATCATATTCATTATATTTACAAGATACATTTACTTCAAAAATGTTTTTATCAATATTTGAATTGTCTGTTAAAATTATTTGATTATTTGCTGTTAAATTATAATCTCTTTCATTAATTGGATCATTTGTTCCATCTGTTCTTTGACAAGATAAATTGAAAATTTCATTATCAATTTGACATTCGTGTAATTTTAAAAAACCAGCACATTCTATTTCATTTACTTTACAAATATAATTTGAAAATGTATAAATGTAATTCTTACCGGTTTTTGGAATTGATTGATTTTCTCCAAATATTCTAAATTTGTTATTTTCATTTTCGTTTAATACAAAAAAATCAAATTTAATTATATCATTTGATTCTATATTTTTCAAATATATGTTTAAATTTTCTCCATTACAATTTATTAAATTTATATTATCTTTAATTAATTTTACTTGTTTTTTAGCCAACCATTCCATTCCAAAATTCAATCCACACTTATTTGAAGAATCATAATAAATTAAAACTTCACCTTTACTTATTTCATTATTTATTAATTCTTTAATTTCATCTTCTGAACCAAACAATGAAAATTTTTGCAATATTAATTCGTTATTTTTTAATGATCCATTGATTTGGAAATTTCTTTCTAACATTAATTTTCCTTCTTGATTTGAACATTTTATTTCAACATCTCCAATAGTTGAATCTGTAAATGTAGTATAATTAATATTATAAACATGATAATTTAAAAATTCATCTTCATATTCATTGTAAGCATTTTGTGCATATTTTAAAGTATAATTGCATTTTAATTCGTAATCTGTATAAAATGAAAAATTCCTATCTTTTAATTTTATATTATCTTTACTCTCATATTCATTAAAAATTCCTATTATTTGTTGTTCATTATATGTATCTGAGAAAAATTCTACAACTTTTCCATAAACCATTTTTCTTAATTTTAATTCTCTTGTAAAAATTTCTGAATTTATTGTTTCTAAATTGATGTTTAAATCAAATGTTGTACTTAAATTTTTAAATGTAATAATAGAATCTTCAAAACTACTTTTAAATCTAAATTGTTCATTTGATTTATATTTTAATACAAAGAAATTATTTTCATATGATAAATTAAATTCTTCTCCTAAATCATAATTTGAATCTTCTTGAATAATATATTCATTATTTAAATAATTTATTATTTTGATATTTTCTTCATCATAATCTACTACTATTTCAAAACTTCTTCCATCTATAATAAATGATAAATTTATTATTTTTTTATTAAATAAAGATGAAGAATCAATTTTTAATTCATCTAATTTGTTTTTTGTAAAGTATAATTTATCTTTTTCTAAAATTGGATCTTCGCTAAAATTTATTTCTAATTTATTTGAATAATTTCCTATTTCAATTATTTGAGGAGAAATATAATCTTTAATAAAATCATTTAAATAATTTATTTGATTAAATCCACTTTCATTATAAAATTGTTTTCCTACTTGTATATTATTTGATGAAGATATCAATAAATTGTTTTTTCCATCAATTATTTCAAAATTATTTTTACTTAATTCTGTTAAATTTAAAACATAATTATCATTTGTTTTAATACATAAATTTGTATATTTTAAATTTGTTAAATTAAATGTTCCATATGGATTTAAATTTTCTACACTTCTAAAAAAATCGTTATTTTTAATAAAATCATAAGATTCTAAATTACAAGTTAAATCATTTTCATTTAAATATATATTTGATAAAAATAATTTTTCATCTAAATTTAATAAATCAATAAAATATTTATTATCTGCATTTTTTGTTTGAGAAAAAACATTTCCTTTATCAAATCTTATTCTTTGTTCAAAATCTAAGACATCTAAAATTTTTGAGTCTTTTGTTATTAAAAGATTTACTTTATTATATATTTGTGATTCATTTATTAAAATTATTTTTGTTGTTTCCGAATACAAATAACATGTCTCTTGATCTAAATTAACTATATATTCTGATGGTGATTTTGAAATATTGCAATTTGAATAGAAATTAACATCATTATTTCCTTGTCCAAAATTAAATTTAAATTGTTCTTGATTTGAATTATATTTCATAAAATATGTTTTTAAATTTGAATCATAATAAATTATATTTTCACTTTCACTTATTATCTTATCATTAGTTTTATCAAAAGTTTTAGTTATAATTTTTTCTTGTCCGTTTATAATATATTTTATTTCAATATTGTTATTTGTGTTAGTAATTGAATCTGATAACAAAATTGATGAATATTTATTTATTGATGATTTTATAACTCCATTTATCTTATATGTTATATTTGATACTTGATATGGATTATAAATTAAAACTCCTTTATTTTGATTAGTAAATATTTTTATTTCATTTAAATCAGTATATATGACTTCTTGATTGGTATAAGATTGATTTAAATAATTTAAATTAAATTTATTATATCCTGAATTTATTTCAAAGTCTGAATTCGCAGATTTTATAATTCCATCTTGTTCAAAATTTTGTGGAAATCCTTTTTTATTTAAAAGAACTTCTTGATTTTTAAATTCTGTATTGCCAAAATCTTGTGGATTTGATGTTATTGTGTAATTTTTTTCAAACATTTTGTAATTTAAGTTTGAGTTTAAAAAGTTACAATAAACTTTTGATTCTACAAATTTACCAGCAAAAAATGTTAATTGAGTATCAAATTTTATATCATTTTTTTTAATTTGATCATTTTCTTTAAAATTATAACCATATTTTACATCAATAATTTCATTATTAAACATCAAATAACATTTATACAATGAATTTTCAACATTTGAGGAAACTTTTAAATCAAAAGATTTATAATTTTCTATAGAATTTCCTCCCAAATTATTAGTTATAATTAAATTATTTTTAGTTATATTTATACTATCATAACTTGAGTTTAATTCTAATTTTTTAAAATTATTATTTGATTTTTCATAATATCTGTTAATTGAATTATCTTTGTAAAACAAATCAAAAATATCAATTTTTTTTAATAAATTTGAAT